>JAPPOI010000045.1 GCA_028818055.1 Boseongicola sp. | reverse complement strand
GGGCACACATTGCTAAGGAGTACACAGGGATGCACGCGAGCGCAGCGAGCGTAATCCCTCATCCCGTTTGGTGATACCCCGATTGCGTGATTACCCGCATTGATATTGGCGGTGGTTATCGTTTTGTTGATCTGCGGAGAGTTGATATGCTGAATAGGTGCCATTCTGGCTAAAATAATGTATCCCAATCAGTTACATTTGTAACAGAAATGCGGCGTCTAAGTGGCAATCAGGGCTGCTCGCCGTAGAAGAAATGTTATACCGCACCCTTGAACATGACAACATTGGCCGTGGTCGGAATTATCCTGGTAGTCCTGCTCATTGGAGGAGGGTCTATGGCGTGGGACTACCGAAAGCTTTTCGGTCGACGAGACTTTGCGGTTGAGTATTACAACACATTTGCAAAGGTAGCTGAATCATTTGGTACCGAAGAATTCGACCATGAATCCTATCGGTGGCTCACCAAGAATGGAATCAAGATGCAAGCTGAGTTGGGTTCGCTCGGCGTCATTTCCTACAAACCGGCGTTTTCAAACTACTACATCCAAAACTATCAGCCTGTCCTCAATACCATACCTGAATTAAGGACGGGAAATGCTCATCGATCAGACTTGATGACACTTGACGACATGCTCGTCCGTCACATCGGCCGGTTGGATAATCGCTTGGAGCAAAGCCTGTCAGAACTTAAGAACCCAATATTCTGGTTGAGAGACGGAATTGGATTCATCGTCGCACTTCCTATCTCGATGCTGGGCTGGTTTGGAATAGTTGGAAATTCCTTTGTTCGATCGGTCAAGGGAAGCTTTCTGTTTAAACTCCTGTCATTCTTGATCGCGCTTGTTGGCTTGATCGCTTCATTGATGACGATTTTTCTAGGTTGGTCTGAGTTTTTGAGCTTACTAGATAATCTGATCTAGGCTGAGTGTGCGGTATAACAAGCGCATTTTGCGGGCTCGCAGTTCTGGCGTGCCGGTCCGGGACCAGTTACTTTCTGGCAAGTGAGCGTCAGCTCGCCGCAAATCCGCCAGCCGTTATGCATCTAAACCAACGTGGCAAATGCCCTCAGATCAACAAGAGTATCTGGATAGAGCCTTTTGGAGCGTAGTGGGAATTGTGGCTCTGGTTGGTGGCTACGTGATTTATGAGCTGTTTTTGCGCGGAGAACAGCCCTCGGCGGTGGTTCTTTGGCTGGGTGCTCTTGCCGGAACTAGGGCACTGTTTATCTACTGGAAGGTGAGGCGCCAGAAAGGAATAAGAATGATTGGGGACGACAGTCCTTTCGAGAATTAGTACGATGCATAACAAGCGCATTTTGCGGACTCGCGGTTCTGTGGTGCTCGGGATCCGAAAATGTCATCGATCTGGCCGATAGGAGGTAGGTGCTGGTCGATTCTAGCCTGATCTGTCAGGAATACGTAGAACTACTACTCCACGTAGGCTAGTTGAACTAGTGCCGGCCAGATCTCCTACATTTCCCGCAGGCTTGCATCAGCTCGCCGCAAATCCGCCAGCCGTTATACGGAAATCAAGAGTCATGGCTGAAAGCTTCTCAGAGCTATTTAACCGCTTCGTCCCTGAGCCGTTGAAAAATGTTGTTGATGAGGTCCTGGCTTCAAAAGAGCACGGGGAATTCTTGTCTCACCTTGATGCTGTGCGAGATTGCATCAATAGCCTATCTGAGACGGTAGAAAAGTGTCAGTTCGAAGAACCGGATACCCGGGCGACTTTTCCAGCTAAATTGAGAAACGCTTTAAGAACGTACTACTTGGCGTTAAATAGCCGATTGATTGCGCTGGAGCTGGCTCGCAATGGAGATGCCCTGTCTGTCCAAAATCAAAACGCAAGCAACGTAGCTCAGTTTTGGTGGCTACTCCCAGGCCCGAGTCAAGGCGACAAATATTTCAAGACTTACTGCGCAATTGTTCGATTGAACCTCCTGAACAATGCATGGATTGCATTTGAAAGCTCTCTCGATGCGTTGTACGAGGCCAAAGAGTCAGAGGCAAAAAAGGACCAGCATCGGAATCAGACTTTCCGGGGTGTAAATAAAATTCTCACATCCTATGACATCGAGGCCTCGGATATTGAAAGGATCAAAAGCAAACTACATGAGGGGCACATTTCAATCGTCACGAAGCAAAGGCCGTTTTTTCGTGGCGAATATGTAGCTGAAAGAGACAAGAACCAGGATCGGCAATTTCTGGAGTTCTTTGGGACCCTGCGAAACACGATGCACAACAACGGAGTCAGTTTTAAAACTGCAGATTTCGAGACAGGTATTGGAACGTTCAGTGTAGAACAGGGCAAGGCAGTAGATTTTGCAACTCCTGACCTGTGCTTAGCGATGATAAAAGAGTTAAGTAGTGTTTTTGAGGCTTTCACCACAAGGACGGAAGATATCGAGTCGGTCATCGATGTCTACGTTGAGCAAAACCCTTAGAGTCACCTCTGATTTCCGTATAACAAGCGCATTTTGCGGGCTCGCAATTCTGGCGCGCGGGTCTTGAGCCTGCTAACTTCTGTCTAGTGGAGAGCGATTTGCCTCCAGTTTGACCTCAATTAAGCAGATTAGCGTGGCGGAATCAGACTTTTCCGCTCTTGAATCGCCTCTTTCAATTCCCTCTTAGACCGTTATCGAAACAACTTCATGCTCAAGGTCACCCTCTGGCCAACACTGCTAGCGGCAGCATTCCTGCTAGCACTGCCCTCCGTAGTCAGCGCCCAGCAAACCCCGCTCACTCTCGACGACATATTCACCTCTCCGCGAATGACGGGTTCGAGCCCGTCCGGAGCAGCCTGGGCGCCCAATAGCGAGCACTTCGCATTTTCCTGGACGGAGCCCGGGCAACGAGGCCGAGGCCTATGGGTCGCCTCAAACGACGGCCAAGACGTACGCCATTTCTCCCAAGTAGAATCACCGTCAGTTCGCAGCTACACCTGGACCGACGCCGACACCATCGTCCGCCTCCGCGGCCACACCCTGTGGCAAACATCGCTGGACAGCGGCGATGCCGCCTCATTCATGTCCATCGAGGGCGGTGCCTACGGCCG
>JAPPOI010000306.1 GCA_028818055.1 Boseongicola sp. | reverse complement strand
CGACCGACCCTAGCGGCGGTTCATCGCATGGACAATGGTCCCCTCCCCGACCTAATAGGAGGACATGAACTTTGACTCCGACATGCTTATGGCTGGGGGCGGCCTGAATGGATTGACCCTGGCGATTGCGCTAAGGTCTGCCGGGTTCGCGGTCACGATTGTTGATCCCCAGCCTGTCGAGACACGTAGCAGTCAAGACTTTGACGGACGGAGCTATGCCCTATCCATTGGCTCGCAACGCGTGCTGCATGCGCTTGGGCTATGGAGTGATCTGGCTGCCAAAGCGCAACCAATACTCGAAATCAAAGTCACTGATGGTCGAGCCGGCGAAGGGCCGTCACCCCTCATGCTGACCTTCGATCACGCCGAGATTGAAGAAGGACCAATGGGATTTATGGTCGAGGACCGGCACCTCCGCCCATTACTTCTGGATGCTGTGAAAGACGCGGGCTTAAGTCATCTGGCCGGAAAAAAAGTTGGCGATCAAGTTCCTGACGCTTCAGGAGTTACATCCCAAATCTCAACTAGAAAGAAACTACGCACGCGGGTGTTGGTCGGCTGTGACGGTAAGACAAGCAGCGTCGCGGCCCGCGCCGGAATAAAGCGCACCGGGTGGAAGTATGGGCAGACAGCCCTGGTTGCCGCGATCAGCCACGAAAAACCAAACAACGGGATAGCCCATCAGTTCTTCATGCCAAGTGGCCCCTTGGCAATCTTGCCTCTTACGGGAAATCGTTGCTCGATTGTTTGGACGGAAAACCACACAAAGGCGGCAGAAATCCAAGCTTTGGACGATGAAGAATATATCAACGAACTGCGACCACGATTTGGAAGCTTCTTAGGTGACATCAGCCTTGCCGGTGCGCGGTTCACCTTTCCACTTGAACTCTCAATCGCAAATTCGTTTGTCGCTGAACGTATCGCGCTGGTTGGAGACGCGGCTCATGCGGTTCACCCTATCGCCGGACAGGGACTGAACGCCGGGCTTAAAGACGTCGCTGCTTTGGCTGAGGTATTGACCGACGCTCAGCGTCGCGGGGAAGACATTGGGCGATCTGATGTCTTGGAACGGTATCAGCAGTGGCGTCGCTTCGATGCGATGACTTTGGGCATCGCCACAGATGGATTTAACCGTCTGTTCTCAAATGATAACCCACTCATTCGTGGCCTACGGGACCTTGGACTGGGCGCAGTCAACTCCATGCCAGGACTTCGTCGCGGCTTTATCCGTGAGGCTGCCGGGTTAACAGGGGATCTTCCAAGATTGGCGCAAGGCCGCCCGCTTTAGATCAATCCAAGCTCCGCGCTTCGTCTACAAGCATGATCGGGATGCCATCCCGGATCGGATAGGCAAGGTGCGCGGCTTTTGAGACCAGCTCTTGGTTCTTGGCATCATACGTCAGTTGTGCGCCTGTTTCGGGGCAAACCAAAGCTTCCAGCATTCGTCTGTCAAATCCCGTTTCACTCATTGCAACACCTCTTCTGCGCCGCCACCCCGCAAGCTGAATTCGATCAACGTCACTAAAGTCTCTCGGCGAGTGACCAACGAAGGCGCTTCGAGCAACGCTTGTTTGTCTTCGGGTTCAAACGGGCAGAGCATGCTGAGTGAATTGATGAGAAGCTCGTCTTCCGCCTCGCCTAGCGACTCCCAATCCGTCTTTAAACCTTCGGCCTCAAAGTACCGTTCCAAGAGCCCAAAGAACCTGTCGCGGTCGAAGCTCGAGTCATGCTCGGCCTGCCCCATATCCTGCTCAAAGCCAGACCACGAAACGGCACATCGACGATAAGGTGTGAACCCGTCAGTTTCAGAAGTCACCCGAAATCGCGAGATACCCTGCAAGGTGATCATGTACCGCCCATCGTCCGTTTCGGTGAATGATACCAAGCGGCCTGCGCAGCCGATCGCATGCAAATCTTTTTGGCCTTCTCGTCCAGTTTCAAGGGGTTGAATCATCCCGATGAGGCGCTGAGACGTTTTCAATGCGTCATCCAGCATTGCCAGATATCGTGGCTCGAATATGTGCAACGGCAACCTTGCTCTCGGCAACAACAGGGCACCCGGCAACGGAAAAACCGGAATAACTTCAGGCAGGTCTGCGCGTGAAATCAACGGTGACACAAAAACTCCCGCTGTTAGGAGAAGATCATGGAGGATAGCTTGCGCCGTCCGTTCAGTGCAATCGGATCGTTTGGCTTCAAAGCATCAAAGATCGTGAAGAGCTGAGCTTTGGCGGCGCCCTCATTCCATTCGGCGTCCCGACGGAACACTTCAATTAACTCGTCGACGGCCCGTTCAGCATCGCCCGAAGCATAAACTGCCTGAGCAAGATCAAATCGTGCCTGAAGGTCATCAGGATTGGCGTCTACCGCAGCCTGAAGTTCCCCGACCGGGCCCGCATCTTCAGCCTGTCGCGCCAATTCAACTTGGGCTCTGGCGGCTTCAACCTCTGGCGCGTTAGCCAGTTCTTCGGGAATTGTCAGCAGAATCTGCGCCGCCTGGTCAACCTGGTCTGCAGCCAGATGAGACCGCACCAAACCCCCATAAGCAGCCGCGTTACTCGGGTCCTCACCCAAAATCGCTGCAAATACCTGAGCCGCATCAACCGCTGCGCCTTCTTCCAGCATTGCCTCAGCGCTTTCCAGCGCCGCATCCAGGCCACCGCTGGCATCGCCACCGGACGCTTCAACAACCCGATCAATAAACGCCTTCAACTCAGAACCCGGCAAGGCCCCTTGGAAACCATCGATCGGCTGCCCTTGCCAAAACGCATAAACAGTCGGGATAGACTGAATGCGCAGCTGTGCCGCGATTGCCTGGTTTTCGTCCACGTTGACCTTTACCAGCTTCACCGCGCCGCGAGCTTCCGTTACGGCCGCTTCAATGGCTGGGGTCAGTTGCTTGCAGGGCCCGCACCACGGCGCCCAAAAATCAACGATGATTGGAACGGTCTGGCTGGCCTCGACGACATCGGCCATGAATGTCGCCTCAGTGCTGTCCTTGATGAGATCGCTTTGGTCCGGTGCAGGCGGACTCGCGTTTAACTCAAGCATGATTATCCCCGGATTAATGTCGTTGGGCGTTATATGCGATCGATTGGGAAAAAACCAACCGTACGGCTGTCCATTTATGAATTAAAGATCAAAGGTTGCGAAGACTGGGGCGTGATCACTGGGTTTTTCCCAGCCTCGCGCATCCCGCAAGACTCGGCTGGAATGCGATGCATTTGTGATATCTGGCGTTGCCCAGACGTGGTCAAGCCGACGCCCCTTGTCGGCGGTGTTCCAATCCGGAGACCGATACGACCACCAGCTGTACAATCGCCCGTCAGGAATATCCTTTCGCGTGACGTCGACCCAGTGGCCCGCATCCTGAGTTTCGGCAAGGTGTTCGACCTCAATCGGTGTATGGCTGACAACTTTGAGAAGCTTCTTGTGGTCCCAAACATCGTCTTCACGCGGAGCGATATTCAAATCACCAACCAAAATCGACTTCTTGGGAACATCGGATCGGAATGCATCGCGCATTTCGGTTAAATAATCCAGTTTCTGACCAAATTTCTCATTCACTTCGCGGTCTGCAACATCACCGCCAGCTGGAACATAGAAATTGTGAATTGTGACACCGTTTTCCAGTTGCCCTGCTATATGTCGGGCGTGGTTCAACCCGGCAAAGTCCTCGGAACCGGCCTCAACCATCGGCAATTTGGACAGGATCGCGACACCGTTGTAGCCCTTTTGCCCGCGCGCAACCATGTGGGTGTAGCCAAGCGCCGCAAATCCCTCGGTAGGGATCTTTTCAACAGGCGATTTGCATTCTTGCAGGCACAAAACGTCTGGAGCTTCTTCCTCGAGCAACTTGAGCACAATCGGCTCGCGCAGCCGGACCGAGTTAATGTTCCATGTTGCCAGGGTAAAAGTCACAGCGAATTCCATTCATAATTTGCGCAAGAGTACTTGAAGTAAGGTCAGACGCAACGTGGCGCAACGTTCAACACTGTCGAAAAACGAAATGGGGTTCGCTGTCGTCGAGAACGGTTTGTTCAATCGCCGATCGAGTCCAGTACAACACCTCTTAGCCAACGATTGCGTCCTGAATCTTCACCTCTCCGATGCCAGACCAGATCGTAAGACAATTTCGGCAATGGGAAAGGCGGCTCGCTGTAGGCCAGTGCACCGTACCCTGCGTTGAATAGCCGAGACGGCATCGTCGCGATCAGTTCGGTCCCTTTGATGAAACTCCCCAACATCGACGCAGTGGGCGCAACAAAAGATACCTGTCGGCCAAGCCCGATCTTGTGAAGTGCGGTCTCGACAACACTCGCAGAATTGCCACCAAATGTAACAACAGCATGTTGCGCATTCGCATACTCTTCGACCGTGGTAATCGGCTCGCGGCAATTAGGATCGTAGAAGACCACCAGATCGTCATCGTGAAGCGACATGTGTCGAAGACTGGTCGGGTAACGCTCATGAGCAATCGTAATTGCCAAGTCGACCTCTTGGTCATTGAGCATTTTCACTAATGCTTCGCGCGGTGCCAGCCGCTTCAAATCCAATCGCATTTGCGGCGCCTCTTCGACCAAACGAAGAAAGATCGACTTTGTTTCCGGAAGCAGTGCAGGAGTTGGAATTGCGAGCTTGAGAGGCATGCTGTCTTCTGCGGGATTGTAGTTGTCGGCCAACGCCAACCCTTCAAGCGCTCCAACGATTTCCAGAACTCGGGGCATGATCGTCACCGCCTTGTCCGTTGGAACGATGCCCCTCCCCTCTTTGATAAAAAGCGGATCGCCGATCGCTTGTCGCAGGCGCTCAAGTGTATGGCTGATTGTGGATTGGTTCAGGTCGAAAAGCTCGGCTGTTCGGCTGACCGAACCGGTCTCATAGATAGTCGCAAGTATCCGAAGCTTTTGCCCATCAATACTTAATATATCGAATTTTTCCATCAATCTTTTGCCTACCATCGATTGTTCTAATGATAGCACATTGAATAAAAAGTAAATGGCCCGCTTTGAGTTGAGGACGACAAAGCTCTCACTTACGGGTGCCTGGCAACGTTTTAGGGATGGAGTTGTTAGACACGAGTCTTTGGACCCACTCATAGCGGACCAACTAAAAAGGCCCCTCACGGGGCCTTTTTTTCATAGCTTTTCCAGATGATTACAGCGCTTCGCGTAATGCCTGCAAGTCGGCCACGCGCTTTGCCGCAGCGTCCACCGCAGAACCCTCAGCAGCGTCACGTGCAGCCTCGGCCTTGGCAACTCGTTCGTCCAGGAACTCTCCCGTCAACTCAGCTTTTGGCAGTGCTTCCTCTGCCAATACTGTCGTCGCAGATCCCGAAACCTGGGCAAAGCCGCCCATAACAGCAAACTCTTGCTCGGAACCGTCCATCTCAACGGTCAGGATGCCGGGGCGCAAGGTTGTGACGACAGGCGCATGATCAGGCATCGCCGTCATATCGCCATCGGCACCGGGAATGCGAACCGCTGTGGCCTGAGCCGAAACGAGGCTCCGCTCAGGCGAAACAAGGTCGAATTGCATTGTGTCAGCCATTCAGGCCTCCTTAAGCAGCTTCTGCTGCCAGTTTTTCGGCTTTCGCGACCACTTCGTCGATGCCGCCAACCATGTAGAAGGCTGCCTCAGGAAGGTGATCGTATTCACCAGCTACAACGGCCTTGAACGAGCTGATGGTGTCTTCCAATGGAACCTGAACGCCATCTGAGCCTGTGAAGACTTTCGCAACATCGAACGGTTGGCTGAGGAAACGCTGGATTTTCCGGGCACGTGCCACGGTCAGTTTGTCCTCTTCCGACAGTTCGTCCATGCCGAGAATTGCGATGATGTCCTGCAGCGATTTGTAGCGCTGGAGAATACCCTGAACATCACGAGCAACTTGATAGTGCTCTTCACCAACAACGGCCGGGTCCATCAGGCGCGATGTTGAGTCGAGTGGGTCAACCGCTGGATAGATGCCAAGCTCGGAAATTGCACGCGACAGAACGGTCGTCGCATCTAGGTGAGCAAACGAAGTCGCTGGCGCAGGGTCGGTCAAGTCGTCCGCAGGGACGTAAACGGCCTGCACCGAGGTGATCGAACCAGCTTTGGTCGATGTAATGCGCTCCTGCATCGCGCCCATGTCGGTCGCAAGTGTCGGCTGGTAACCCACAGCAGAAGGAATACGGCCCAAGAGAGCCGAACATTCCGAACCGGCTTGCGTGAAGCGGAAGATGTTGTCGACGAAGAACAGAACGTCGGTACCGGATTGATCGCGGAACTGCTCGGCCAGTGTCAGGCCTGTCAGAGCAACGCGCATACGCGCTCCCGGAGGTTCGTTCATCTGACCGTATACAAGGGCAACCTGGCTTTCGCTCAGGTTGTCAGGCTTGATAACCTCAGATTCGATCATCTCGTGATAAAGGTCGTTGCCTTCACGGGTCCGTTCACCAACACCCGCAAACACCGAGTAACCCGAGTGCACTTTCGCGATGTTGTTGATCAATTCCATGATCAGAACTGTCTTACCAACGCCAGCACCACCAAACAGGCCGATCTTTCCGCCTTTCGCGTAAGGTGCAAGCAGGTCAACAACCTTGATGCCTGTTACGAGAATTTCAGATTCCGTCGATTGTTCGATGAATTCTGGAGCGGGCTGGTGGATTGCACGCTTTTCGTCAGTCTCAACTGGGCCACCTTCGTCGACTGGCTCGCCAACGACGTTCAGGATACGGCCGAGCGTCGCGTTACCAACTGGCACCGAAATCGGTCCGTCTGTATCGATGACTTCTTGTCCGCGGACCAAGCCTTCGGACGAGTCCATAGCGATGCAGCGTACAGTGCTTTCACCAAGGTGCTGTGCAACTTCAAGCACGAGGCGGTTGCCATTGTTGTCTGTTTCAAGTGCGTTCAGAATTTCGGGCAGGTGGTCGTCGAACTGCACGTCAACAACAGCGCCGATGACCTGGGTCACTTTGCCTTTTGCGTTTGCCATTTCTGGTTCTCCGGTCGTTAGAGCGCTTCTGCGCCCGAAATGATTTCAATAAGTTCGTTGGTGATGACCGCCTGACGCGTCCGGTTGAATTGGATCGTCAGTTTGTCGATCATCTCGCCTGCGTTGCGGGTCGCGTTGTCCATGGCGCTCATTCGAGCCCCCTGTTCCGACGCGCCGTTTTCCAACAGGCCCGAGAAGATTTGCGTTGCCACGCCGCGCGGCAACAAGTCAGCGAGAATTTCATTCTCGTCTGGCTCATAATCGTAGACGGTCGATGCGCCCTCAGCATCGTCAGCGCTTTCGAACTTGGCAGGAATGATCTGCGTTGCCGTAGGCACCTGGCTGATCACGCTTTCAAAGATCGAATAGAAGACGGTGGCCACATCAAAGTCACCAGCATCAAAGCGGGAAAGCACGTCCTCGGCGACACCTTGCGCGTCTGCGTAACCAATGCGCTTCACTTCGGTCAGATCAACGTGACCGACGATTGCGTCTTCATAGTCGCGCTTCAGCTGCTCACGACCTTTTTTACCGACCGTCAGGAATTTCACCGTTTTGCCAGCGGCTGTGAGTTCTTCAGCTTTGGCGCGTGCCAGTTTTACGATCGACGAGTTGAAACCACCGCAAAGGCCACGCTCGGCGGTCATGACCACCAACAGGTGCACTTGGTCCGAGCCGGTTCCGCTTAGAAGCTTCGGAGCACTGTCACTGTCTCCAACGCTTGATGCCAGTTCTGCCATGACGGCATTGAACCGCTCCGCGTAGGGGCGCGCGGCACCAGCTGCCTCTTCCGCACGGCGGAGTTTGGCAGCGGCAACCATTTGCATCGCCTGAGTGATCTTCCGGGTCGATTTGACCGAGTCGATCCTGGTTTTGAGGTCCTTCAAGCTAGGCATGAGAGGATCTCCTTACGAGAAGTCGGCAGAGTATTCGTCAAGAACAGCTTTGATCTTGTCTTCTGCTTCGCCTTTGATCTTCGGATCTTCATTTGTGATCCAGTCCAGCAGGTCGCCATGCTTGCTGCGAACGTGGTCAAGAAGACCCTTTTCGAAACGACCGACCGATTTGACGTCGATGCTGTCGAGGTAGCCAAGCGTACCGGCGCAAATCACAACGACGATTTCGGCGTTGGTCAGCGGCGAGTACTGCGCTTGCTTCATCAACTCGGTCAGACGAGCACCACGGTTCAGGAGCTGCTGGGTTGCAGCGTCAAGGTCGGAACCAAACTGCGCAAAGGCCGCCATTTCGCGATACTGAGCAAGCGACAGTTTGATCGGACCAGCAACAGACTTCATCGAGTCTGTTTGAGCCGACGAACCAACCCGGCTCACCGAAAGACCGGTGTTAACCGCAGGACGGATGCCCTGATAGAAAAGGTCAGTTTCAAGGAAGATCTGACCGTCGGTGATCGAAATCACGTTGGTCGGAATAAACGCCGAAACGTCACCACCTTGTGTTTCGATGATCGGCAGCGCCGTCAACGAACCAGCTTTGTTATCTTCGTTCAGCTTTGCCGAACGCTCCAGCAGACGGGAGTGCAAGTAGAAAACGTCGCCAGGGTAGGCTTCACGTCCTGGTGGACGACGAAGAAGCAGCGACATCTGACGATATGCAACAGCTTGCTTGGAAAGGTCATCATAGATGATGAGAGCGTGCCGACCATTGTCGCGGAAGTACTCAGCCATTGCGGTAGCGGCGTAAGGCGCCAGGAACTGCATAGGCGCCGGGTCTGATGCGGTTGCTGCAACAACGATCGAATAGTCGATCGCTCCGCTTTCTTCCAAGCGCTTAACCAACTGAGCAACCGTTGAACGCTTCTGGCCGACAGCAACGTAGATGCAGTACAGCTTCTTGCTTTCGTCATCTCCGGCTGCGTCGTTGTACGACTTCTGGTTCAGGATCGCGTCAAGTGCGACCGCAGTCTTACCGGTCTGACGGTCACCAATGATCAATTCACGCTGGCCACGGCCAATCGGGATCATAGCGTCAACGGCTTTCAGGCCAGTCGCCATTGGTTCGTGCACCGACTTACGTGGGATGATGCCTGGCGCTTTAACGTCTGCAACGCGGCGCTCAGCAGCCTCGATCGGACCTTTACCGTCCAGCGGGTTACCCAGACCGTCGACAACGCGACCCAACAAAGCGTCGCCTGCAGGAACGTCCACGATCGAATTCGTACGCTTAACCGTATCGCCTTCTTTAATATCGCGGTCGGAACCGAAGATAACGATACCGACGTTGTCGCTTTCCAGGTTCAGGGCCATCCCCATGATGCCGCCTGGAAACTCGACCATTTCACCGGCCTGAACATTGTCCAGTCCGTAAACACGGGCGATACCGTCGCCAACGCTAAGAACGCGGCCAACCTCGGCCACTTCAGCTTCCTGACCAAAGTTCTTGATCTGGTCTTTAAGGATCGCAGAAATCTCTGCTGCTTGGATCGCCATTTATCCGACCTCTTTCATGGTGTTCTGGAGGGCAGCGAGCTTCGAACGGATCGATGTATCGATCATTTTCGAACCCACTTTAACGACAAGACCGCCGATGAGGCTTTCATCGACGGTGACATTCATTTTCACATCTTTGCCAACGGACGCCTTAAGGGTGTCGGCAAGTTTAGCCACTTGGGCATCGCTCATCGAATGGGCAGATTGCACATCAGCTGTGACTTCGCCCTTCTCATCAGCGATCAGCGATTGAAGGCTGTTCATGAGCTGCGGAAGCACAAACAAGCGGCGCTTGCTGGCCATCAGCTTCAATGTATTGGCAACTGTTCCGCTCAATCCGATCTTTTCAGCGATCGCTCCAACCGCGTTGCTCTGAGCTTCGCGAGTGTAGACTGGAGAGTTGATCAAGTCGCGAAAGTCGCTGCTTTCGCTGAGTGCAGAGTTGAGCGTGTCAATATCGCGCTCGAGCGTTTCAAGTTCGCCGCCATCTTTGGCGAGTTCGAACACCGCTGTCGCATAGCGCGACGCAATGCCGGTCGAGAGAGACGATGATTCCGACACGTGACCTCTTCCGCGTAGTTTCGTTCAGCAGTGCCCTTTGCGAGGACTCGCCCTGGGCAAACAACTCAGCCGCGCAGTGTCCCGGGCAGCTAAATCAGCGGTCGTGTATCAGAGGACTTTTAGGCTCGCAACAGTGTATGACAGATTGTGGAAAAAGTGGTGATCCAATAAAATCAATAACTTAGCCGAGGGTGCGGCGGATTGCGCATCAGTTTGTGCGGCAGAGCAGCAAATTGCAGTGCAAAAATGGGCTGACTCGGCGGTTAAACCGGCTTTGGCTCGGGCTTGGTTAGTCCGTCCAGCACTCGAAGTGGACGCCGAACCGCTTCGGGCAGACCGGTTCGGGGCGGTGCGGGTATTTGCTTGGTGACTTCGACCATCAAAACCCCACCTGCAAACCGATTTGAGACTCCGCGTCCCAGTTTCTCCGCGATGCGCGCTGTACGCAGCCAGAAAGGTTTCTCAATAGGTGGTTGATAAAGCGCCCCGACGTGTTTGACCGGTACCAAGCCGATTTTTCGCAGAAGAGTCTCAAGCTGCCCTAGCGTATAGGGCTTACCGAAACCAAATGGCGTTCCGTCGCGTCTTGCCCATAGGCCAGCACGGTTAGGCACAATGAACAGCCCACGGCCTTCGGGCGCCAAAACGCGATAACTTTCATCGAGAACCGCAATGTTTTGTTCGCTGGTCTCCAATCCATGCATAACGATCAAACGATCGACGCTGTCTGTTTCTAACGGCCAATGTGTCTCTTGGCTCAAAACTGCGACATTTGGCTGCCCCGGCGGCCAAGACATCACGCCCTGAGGCGCGGGCATGAGCGCGACAACACGGCGGGCGTCCTTCAGATAAGGGCGCAGCAAGGGAACAGCAAAGCCAAAGCCGGCAACACTCTGACCGGTTACATCAGGCCATAGCGTTTGTACTTGATCCCGGATCGCACGCTGAGCCGCTCGGCCAAGGCGCGTTCGATAGTAAAAAGTTTTTAAATCCAGCACGTCCAGATGCATTGCCACTGGCCGATTGTTGTTCGAGACTTAACTCAGACCATACTCGGAACAGAAAGCATTACCATGACATTCGAGCTTGTGACGATCCCGTGCCTGGAAGATAACTATGCCTTTCTTCTGCATGCGGATGGCAAAACAGCCTTGATCGACGCTCCGGACTCCGGACCGATTGATGCTGAGCTGTCCTCTCGCGGTTGGTCATTAGATGAGGTTTGGATCACGCACCACCACTGGGATCACGTCGATGGACTGCCGGGCCTCCAGAAAACGCACTCGCCAATCATTCGTGGCGCCGCTGCAGACACCGAGCGCCTGCCAAACCTTGATCACGCCTATGCAGATGGCGAAACCTTCGACTTTGCCGGACATGAAGTGAAAGTAATCGATGTCTCGGGTCACACAGTCGGACACGTTGCTTTTTACGTGGAAAGTACAGGCATGGTATTTACCGCTGACAGCTTGATGGCATTGGGATGCGGTCGTCTTTTCGAAGGTACAGCCGAGCAGATGTGGAATTCGCTTTCAAAGCTGGCCTCGCTACCGCCGGACACAATTGTCTGCTCAGGTCACGAATATACGCAGGCCAATGGCCGGTTTGCTCTGACTATCGAGCCCGAAAACCCCGACCTTCAGGCACGAATTGCCGATATTTCAAGCAAACGGCAAAATGGCACACCGACTGTGCCATCCCTTCTGTCGTTGGAGCTTGCAACCAATCCTTTTCTGCGCGCAGGATTGCAGAACGTCAAAGACGACCTAGATATGAGCAAAGAGAGTGACGTCGCGGTATTTGCGGAAATCAGGCGTCGCAAAGATTCGTTCTGAATTTGCCATATTTTTTGACCAATTTGGGGGGCCAACTGCCTCACAAGCAGAAAATGTGACCCTTTGTGAAGAAAAAAGTCTTGAATCTTCGGAAAACTAACCGAACTCTAAGACTAAGAGGCCACGGTTGTGACGGGGGCTCCCCATCCCGACCCTCAACGGTAAGGAGCTGAGCGTGCCAAGTTTTTCTAAGACGCTCGAAGATGCCATTCACGCAGCGCTTGCGATAGCCAATTCGCGGCGCCACGAGCTTGCGACACTGGAACACCTGTTGCTTGCACTGATCGACGAACCAGACGCCGCCAAGGTGATGAAAGCCTGCTCGGTTGATCTGGAGGAATTGCGTGGAACACTAAACGACTTTATCGACGACGACTTGTCGACATTGGTGACTGAAATCGAAGGGTCCGAGGCTGTTCCGACTGCAGCGTTTCAGCGAGTAATTCAGCGCGCGGCGATCCATGTTCAATCATCCGGACGGACCGAGGTCACCGGAGCGAATGTCTTGGTTGCAATTTTCGCAGAACGTGAATCAAACGCGGCTTACTTCCTGCAAGCACAGGATATGACTCGCTATGATGCGGTGAACTACATCGCCCATGGTGTCGCAAAGGACCCGTCCTTTGGCGAAAGCCGTCCTGTTTCCGGAGCACCCGAGTTCGAGGATGAGGCACAGGCAAGCGCTGGCGGCGCAGAAGAAGAAGCCAAAGAAAGCGCTTTGGCCAAATACTGTGTCGACCTGAATGCCAAAGCGATCAAAGGCGACGTCGATCCATTGATTGGTCGCGAGCACGAAGTTGAGCGGTGCGTCCAAGTTCTTTGCCGTCGTCGCAAAAACAACCCGCTGCTCGTTGGCGATCCCGGCGTTGGAAAAACCGCCATCGCGGAAGGTTTGGCCAAGAAGATCGTGGAAAAGGCCACACCAGAGGTACTGCAAGGCGCAACCATATTCTCATTGGATATGGGTGCGCTTCTTGCCGGAACTCGGTATCGCGGCGACTTTGAAGAACGCCTGAAGGCGGTTGTGACCGAACTTGAAGAGCACCCTGATGCGGTACTCTTCATTGATGAGATCCATACCGTGATCGGCGCTGGTGCGACTTCGGGCGGCGCGATGGACGCGTCGAACCTTTTGAAGCCGGCGCTTCAAGGCGGAAAACTCCGCTGCATGGGGTCGACCACCTACAAAGAGTTTCGTCAGCATTTTGAAAAAGACCGCGCGCTCAGCCGCCGGTTCCAGAAAATCGATGTCACCGAGCCGACCATCGACGACTCTGTCAAAATCCTTCTCGGCCTGAAGCCTTACTTCGAAGAACATCATTCGGTGAAGTATACCGACGATGCCGTGCGCACAGCGGTCGAGCTTTCAGCACGGTATATTAACGACCGAAAGCTTCCGGATAAGGCAATCGATGTCATCGACGAAGCCGGTGCTGCCCAGCATCTGGTGCCTGAAAACAAGCGGGCCAAAAAGATTGGTGTCAGTCAGATCGAGAACGTGGTCGCTAAAATTGCGCGCATTCCGCCGAAGAACGTTTCAAAAGACGATGCCGCAGTCCTGAAAGACCTGGAAGCGAACTTGAAACGCGTGGTCTTTGGGCAAGACAAGGCGATCGAAGCACTGTCATCCGCCATCAAGCTCAGCCGCGCTGGCCTTCGCGAACCAGAAAAGCCCATCGGAAACTACCTGTTCGCTGGACCAACCGGTGTGGGCAAAACCGAGGTGGCCCGTCAGTTGGCGGACACACTTGGCGTTGAGCTGTTGCGGTTCGACATGTCTGAGTACATGGAAAAACACGCGGTCAGTCGCCTGATCGGTGCGCCTCCTGGATATGTTGGTTTCGACCAGGGTGGCCTTTTGACCGACGGCGTTGATCAACATCCGCACTGTGTTTTGCTGTTGGATGAGATCGAGAAAGCCCATCCAGACGTCTTCAACATTCTGTTGCAGGTAATGGACCACGGCAAACTGACAGATCACAACGGTCGTCAGGTGGATTTCCGAAACGTGATCCTGATCATGACATCCAATGCTGGCGCCGCTGATATGGCGAAAGCAGCAATCGGCTTTGGCCGGGACAAGCGCGAAGGCGAAGATACCGCTGCCATCGAACGGATGTTCACGCCTGAATTCCGCAATCGGCTGGATGCCGTGATCAGCTTCAGCGCGCTGCCGAAAGAAGTCATTCTTCAGATCGTTGAAAAGTTTGTCCTTCAGTTGGAAGCACAGCTCATGGACCGCAACGTTCACATCGAACTTACGCGTCCTGCCGCCGAGCTTCTTGGCAACAAAGGTTACGACGACAAGATGGGTGCACGGCCACTCGCGCGTGTCATTCAGGAAGAGATCAAGAAGCCGCTGGCTGAAGA
>JAPPOI010000351.1 GCA_028818055.1 Boseongicola sp. | reverse complement strand
ACGCGGCAAGATCAGAGACATCCCCTCGTCTTCGCGAATTGTCCCGATACTGACGGAAATCGCTTCGGCGGCGTCGGCGTTGTAAAAGACGGAACAAAAGACAAAAGTCCCCGGCTGAAGGACAGGTGTCAGCCCGGCGACCAATTCGGTTAAGTCTGTAGATGCTTTCGCTTGCTCGTTCATCGAAAGGCCATTTGTTTTTCCGAACTCATACCCGTGACCCGTGGCAAAATTAAGGAAATTGGGACCCGAAAATAACGTTTGAAATCAATGCGCTTCTGCCCAGTGGGCACCCTGCCCGGCATCTACGACCAAGGGCACATCAAGATGAACGGCTGGATTCGCCGCGTTTTCCATGACGTCTCGCGCGGTGGATATAAGCTCGTCGACGGCTTTATCTTCAACTTCGAACAACAATTCATCATGTACCTGAAGCAACATCTTTGCAGGAAGCTTTTCGATAGCCGCAGGCATTCGGATCATGGCGCGTCGTATGACGTCAGCGGCTGTGCCTTGTATGGGCGCGTTAATGGCCGCGCGTTTCGCAAAACCGGCGTGAGGACCCTTGTTGTTGATTTCAGGTGTATTGATCTTGCGACCGAACAACGTCTGAACATGACCGTGTTCTTTCGCGAAGGCCACGGTGTCATCCATATAGGTTCGGATTCCCGGGAACCGTTCGAAGTAACGATCAATGAACCCTTGGGCCTCGTCGCGTGGAATGCGCAGATTGCGCGCAAGCCCAAAACCGGAAATTCCGTAGATCACACCGAAGTTGATAGCCTTTGCCTGACGCCGGACTTCTGGAGTCATCTCCTCCAGTGGAACATTGAACATTTCTGAGGCAGTCGCGGCATGAATATCCTGACCGTCGCGGAATGCTTCCTTCAGCGCATCAATATCGGCGATGTGGGCCAGAATGCGAAGTTCGATCTGGCTGTAGTCCAAACTGACAAGCGTATGGCCTTCGGTTGCGACAAAGGCCTCACGAATGCGCCGACCGTCCTCGGTGCGGACGGGAATGTTCTGCAAGTTCGGATCAGTTGAGGCCAATCGACCGGTGTTAGCCCCGGCAATCGAATACGACGTATGAACCCGCCAGGTGTCCGGATTGATGTGATCCTGCAGAGCATCTGTATAGGTTGATTTCAACTTTTGCAGTTGGCGCCAATCGAGCACTTTGCCGGGCATCTCGTGCTCGGTCGCCAGATCCTCAAGGACATCTGCCGGCGTCGAGTATTTGCCGGTTTTGCCTTTCTTGCCGCCAGGAAGCCACATTCGCTCGAAAAGGATATCGCCAACATGCGCGGGCGAACCGACATTTAAGCTTTAGCCCACTAGTTCATGTATTTCGTCTTCAAGCTGCGCCATTTTTTGAGCAAACGCATTCGACATGCGTGACAGAACTTGCGCATCGACTTTGATACCGGCCATTTCCATATCGGCGAGAACTGGGATCAGTGGCCGCTCGAGCGTCTCGTAAACAGTGGTGACCTGTTTTTCATGCAGTTCGGGTTTGAAGGCATCCCACAGTCTCAACGTGATGTCGGCATCTTCGGCAGCGTATTTTACAGCATCGTCTAACGGCACACGGTCAAACGTAATCTGCGACTTTCCCGTCCCAAGAAGTGTTTTGATTTCAATGGGATGATGTCCAAGATATCGCTCAGATAATTGGTCCATACCATGATTATGAAGACCCGCATTCATGGCATATGACATCAGCATTGTGTCATCGATCGGTGCAACATCGATGCCGTAGCGCGCAAATATCTTGGCGTCATATTTCATGTTCTGCCCGATCTTCATTACTGCCGGGTCTTCGAACAAAGGTTTCAGGGCTTTCAACACCTCGTCAATTGGCAGCTGCCCTTCGGCCAAATCGTCGGATCCAAACAGATCATCCGAAGATGACGCCTTGTGAATAAGCGGGATGTAACAGGCAGAGCCGGGTTCAACTGACATCGATATGCCAACCAAATCGGCTGTCATCTCATTCAGACCGGTTGTCTCTGTGTCGATGGCGACGTATCCGCGCGAATTTGCCAGCGCAATCCACCGATCCAATGCCGAAATATCGCCGACCATTTCGTATTTCTCATGATCAAATGGAACGGCTTCCTTCTCGGATTCCTCGGCGGCTGGCGCCTCGGGCTCAGGTATGACAGGGACCTCAACACCAAGGGACTCAGCCACTCGGCGGGTAATCGTCCGAAATTCCATCTCGGTGAGAAAATCCAACAGGTCGTCTGCAACCGGATCCTTCACCTCGAGCGTTTCAAGCCCGTAGTCGAGCTCCATGTTGCAGTCGAGAGTCACCAGTGTCCGTGAAAGACGGATTTGATCGGCGTTCTCGATCAACGTCTGGCGGCGCTTCGGCTGCTTGATTTCTTCAGCACGCTCCAGCAGCGTGTCGAGATCCCCGTATTCGTTGATCAAGAGCGCGGCTGTCTTCACCCCAATTCCGGGTGCGCCCGGGATGTTGTCAACACTGTCCCCTGCGAGTGCCTGAACATCGATCACTTTGTCGGGTGTCACCCCAAACTTCGCTTCAACGCCTTCTGTGTCGATGCGGGTGTTTTTCATTGCATCCAGCATCTCAACGCCGCCACCCACTAGCTGCATCAGGTCTTTGTCAGACGAGACGATGGTCACCCGCCCACCGGCGTCTCGGGCTTTGCAGGCAAGGGTCGCAATGATGTCGTCTGCCTCAAAGCCTTCTTGTTCAAGACAAGCGATGTTAAACGCACGGGTTGCATCGCGCGTCAGCGGTATCTGCGGGCGCAAGTCCTCGGGCATTTCGTCCCGGTTGGCTTTGTAAAGATCGTAAAGATCGTTTCGAAACGTGTGCGATCCCTTGTCGAACACGACGGCGATATGGGTGGGAGCGTCAGGTCCTGTATGTCCTTCGACCATCTTCCAAAGCATATTCACGAAGCCGCTGACGGCGCCGACGGGTAATCCGTCGGACTTACGCGTTAAGGGCGGCAGCGAATGGTAAGCACGAAAGATGAAGCCTGAGCCGTCGATCAGGATGAGGTGATGTCCCTTGCCAAAACTCATGATT
>JAPPOI010000242.1 GCA_028818055.1 Boseongicola sp. | reverse complement strand
GCGCGATCACGATGATGCCGTTTGGGCGAAACCCGATGAGGATCCGAAGAACCCAGGCGGATTCGTGATCTGGGTCGCTATTGCTGACGTTGCCCATTACGTAACGCCGGGATCAGAACTTGACCGCGAGGCCCGTCGACGTGGCAACTCGACCTATTTTCCCGACCGGGTTGTTCCCATGCTACCTGATCGGCTCTCAGGAGACCTGTGCTCACTTCACGAGGGCGTCTCGCGTGCTTGTATGGCCGCAGAGATTACAATCGACAGCGAAGGTGAGATGGTCTCGTACGAATTTCATCGCGCACTGATGAAATCAAAAGCGTCTTTGAACTACGAGGAAGTTCAGGCCGCCATGGATGGAAATCCATCAGAGCGAACCGACGCCTTAATGGAGTCTGTGATCCGTCCGCTCTACGCTGCATATGGCGCGTTGATGAAAGCACGATCCCGGCGACAGCCTTTGGAGCTTGACCTGCCAGAGCGGCAAATCGTTCTAAACGACGCAGGTCGGGTGACGTCCGTTGCTTTCAAGGATCGGCTGGATGCTCATCGGCTGATCGAAGAATTTATGGTGCTGGCCAACGTTGCAGCAGCGAAGGCGTTGATCAAAAAGAAGCAGGAACTTCTTTTCCGCATCCACGAAGAGCCTGCGCCAGAAAAATTGGATGCGCTGCGGGAAATTGTGCAGGCCGCCGGGCTGAGTCTGGCAAAAGGACAGGTCCTGAAGACGTCACATATTAATCGTATGTTGGCTGCTGCCGAAGCATCTGATGACGCTGAACTTATCAACATGGCGACATTGCGAGCGATGACCCAAGCCTACTACTCGCGCTCGAATTTTGGGCATTTTGGATTGGCACTGAAGTCTTATGCCCATTTCACGTCACCAATTCGTCGCTATGCGGATTTGGTCGTGCATCGCGCGCTCATCTCGGCGTTCGGGTTTGGAGATGATGGGCTGACACCGGGCGAAATCGAACAGCTCGAGCAAACCGGTACGCACATTTCCGAGACCGAAAGACGTTCGATGGTCGCAGAGCGTGATACCACCGACCGCTATCTCGCGGCATATCTTTCCGAGCGCGTTAGCACGGAACTGTCGGGGCGAATATCCGGGGTCCAGAAGTTTGGTGCATTTGTAAAGTTGGACGATAGCGGTGCGGATGGCTTGATCCCCATTCGATCTATTGGCCGCGAATTCTTCTTGTTTGATAGGGAAGCACAAACGCTGGTTGGATCAGAGACCGGACTATCCATCGAATTGGGACGACGCGTAGTTGTTCGATTGTCCGATGTTGTTCCGGTAACCGGCGGCATTGAACTTGAGCTTGTATCGCTTGACGGGAAGTCTATCCCGCGTGCGGCGCCGGGGCGCGCAGGAAAGCCTGCTCGGAAAAAGGCGAAGAAAACTGCGCGCGCAAAGCGAAAGGTGTCACGCCGACGCCGGTAGATCAGCTACTGGGCGAAGTCGAAGCCAGAAAGCCGTCCAGTACGTCACGCGCCGAATTTGCAATATCGATGTATGCTAATAGCGGACCCTCTGCGGCCGGCACAGCGGCGGCGATGTTTGGAGCGTATGCATAGGCCAGAACCATGATGGCCGCGATGACGACGACCGACAAAAAGCCCACACGGAATCCGCGTCTGTTGCGGGCCTCGGCCTCTGGTGTAGGCGCAGCTTCGGGAGACGAACCTGGCTTAAGGCTGGAGTTGATTTCTTCAATGTCGGGCAGCAAGTCACGCCGAGGCGCGCGATAATCTTCCTGCTTCGTTTCCTCGATTGGTGCATCATCTTCACTTTTCATCCGCGCCATGCGGGCGCGAAGGGCGCGTGAAGGCGTGTTGCGGTCGCGGTGATCTTCAAGATTGAACTCACTTTGGGTTTCAATCGTCGAAGGGTTATCTTTGCGACGCTGATCGATTTCGCGTTGAGCCTCTTCTTTCAGAAGATCCATTGCGGCCACGTCGACGGGCCGGCGAACTGGGCGTGCCGCAACCACTGGCGTTTCGTCGAACTCTTCTTCCGGCTCGTCTTCTTGGGGTTCGTCGGTTTCTGGAATATCTTCTGGCTCTGGCTCAAATTCTGCTTCGTCTGACTGGGAATCCTCGTCGGACCTGGACGCGAAGCTCTCCTTTTCCGCAATCTCAGGTTCTGAGGCATCGCTTTCTGCAACAGCGACTTCAGGTTCAGGCTCGGCAGCGCCTGCCTTCGAAGAATTTTCGTCCGGCCAATCCCAATTCTCTTCTTCCTCGGATCTGGCCGGTTCGCTCTCGCGCTCAAAAGTAGGCTCGTCCACATCGGCAAATCGGTTCTGCCAATCATCTCCTTCATCCGCGTCTTCGGAGACTTCGACAGGCGCCGGATCGTCCTCGACTCCAAGGTCAGGCGCGACCGGAGCGGCAATTTCCGCGGTCGCCTCAGGAAGTTCGAACCAAGTGTTTCCGCAATTCGAACACTGTACGTCGCGCCCCTCCTCAGGGATCAGACTACCGTCGACCTCGTATTGAGCACTGCAATTTGGACATATCAGCCGCATGGACGGTCCTCTGTATTCGTTCTGCCCCAAAAATCGCCGGACTGAATCCGGTCGTCGTTTCGGGCTATTTACCACTTTCCGCCGGGTTCTCAAAGCGTCGACATTGCACGCCAACGCAGCATGAGGCAAAAGCGTCGCGGTATGACCGATACAGGCGCAATCGAACTTTACTCCGTAGCCATGGATTATGGCGGACGTACGCTATTTCGCGACGTAACTTTCGCGCTGAAACCGGGCAGCTTCCATTTTCTGACCGGACCTTCTGGGGCGGGGAAAACTACATTAATCAAACTGTGTTACGGCGAGCTAACGGCCAGCGAAGGCAGGGTGCTCGCTTTTGGCGAAGACACGACCCACATGGATCGAGATGCAATTGCGCAGATGCGTCGCCGGATTGGTGTTGTGCATCAGGATTGTCGGTTCATTGATCACCTGAGCGTGGCAGAGAATGTGCTGTTGCCGATCAGCGTTACCGGCCAAGCACCCAGCGATGCAGAGGCAAACTTGGCAGAATTGATGGGGTGGGTTGGTCTGGAAAGCCTCAGCAACCATTTGCCGCCTGAGTTGTCTGGCGGAGAACGCCAACGGGCCGCGCTGGCGCGAGCTGTCATCATGTCGCCAGATGTTGTGCTTGCTGACGAACCCACGGGGAATGTGGATTGGGAGATGTCATTGCGCATCCTGAGTTTGCTCATTGAACTGAATAAACTTGGAAAAACCATTCTTTGCGCGACACACGATATGTCTTTGATCCGACAGGCAAAATCCCGTGTTTCGGCACGTGTTCTCCGCTTGAGAGATGGGCGCGTTGAGCTTGCGGGGGCAGAGCTTTGAAGTTTCTTCTGGATCTCTTACGCGGTGACAGCAGCGCCGAAAAGGTGGTTCCACCGACTGGATTCACTGCCAATCTTACTTTGATTGCCTCGGGTGCCATGGCCTTTCTTGCGGTGTTCATATTAGCGCTTGGCTTGAGCGCCGGTCGACAAGCTGACGTTTGGGAAGACGCATTGGCGCAGACGGGTACGGTTCGAATTTCTGCTCCTGCTGATACATTGGACGCTCAAGTCACCAGAGTTCTGGAGATACTTTCGCAGACCCCAGGTGTCGGTGGAACACGTCGAATACCAAACGAGGAACAGGCAGAGCTACTGGCGCCTTGGTTTGGCGATGATCTACCAATTGATGCACTTCTACTTCCGGCGTTGATCGAAGTGGAATTCGAAGGTGGTGGGCCTGATATGGTTGGACTGAAGCAGCGGCTAGTTGCTGAAGCTCCGGCGGCGGTTCTGGATGACCATGACCGTTGGAGAGCTCCGATGGTGAACGCAGCAAATGGGTTGCGGCGTCTGGCCAATTTGTCACTTGGATTGATCGCGATTGTCACCGCAGTGACAATTGCCCTGGCTGCATCAGCTGCCTTGGCCGCCAACGGACAGGTCATTGATGTGTTGCGACTGGTTGGGGCCGAAGACCGCTTCATCACCCGCGCCTTTGTCCGGCGCTTTACATTACGCGCAGCAGGCGGAGCCGCGATGGGTGCTTTGATTGCATTGGTGCTTGTTGTTCTTGTTCCAAACGTTGCGGATGTTGCCGTGACCTCGGACTTTGGCTTTCGCGGGCTGAACTGGATCTGGCCGATCATGGTGCCAGTCGCAGCAGCGGTTATTGCATTCTTTGCAACTCGTTTTGCTGCATTCCGTCGTTTGTCGGAGGTGTCGTGATGGTAGTGTTCCAGTTTGTCCGGTCGCTGGTCTTTAACCTTTTCATTTATGTGATGATGGCGGTTTATGCCGTGATCTTTACTCCGTTTGCGATCTTCAGCACGGCTTGGGCAGTACGCGCGTGTCATGCATGGTGCCAGTTGGTGATTTGGTCGGCAAAATGGATGATCGGCCTAAGTGTCGATATTCGAGGAACGCCACCTACCGATGAGGTGATGGTTGCCGCTAAACATCAGTCGTTTCTGGATATCATTGTCATTTATTCAGCCATTCCCCGTGGCAAGTTCATCATGAAGCGCGAGCTGATGTATGCCCCGATCTTGGGACAATACGCGTTGAAAATTGGTTGTGTGCCAGTGGATAGGGGCAAACGCGGGCAGGCCGTTCGGAAAATGAAAGAAGATGTCGCGAAGGGCTTGGCCGATCCCGGCCAGCTTGTCATTTATCCGCAAGGCACGCGCGTGGCACCAGACGCCAAGGTCCCGTATAAGGTCGGCACTGGCATCCTTTACGAGCAACTTGGTCAGCCTTGTGTGCCGGTTGCTACCAATATTGGACATTTCTGGCCCAAGCGTGGCGTGCTTCGAAAGCCAGGCGTTGCGGTAGTTGAATTCTTGCCGCGAATTGAGCCGGGGCTATCGGTCAAGGATTTCATGGAACGACTGGAAACCGATATCGAGACCACTTCGGACAGACTTCTGGCCGAGGCACGTTTCGGCAAGAGCGATTGATCCGATTTCCCCACATCTTGCCCTGAACCGGCAACACAGCCATATATCGTCCTGACCAACTAAGGAAATGCAGCAATGCAAAACTACCTCGAGTTCGAAAAACCTCTGGCCGAAATCGAAGGCAAAGCGGAAGAGCTTCGGGCGATGGCCCGTGCGAACGAAGAGATGGACGTCGAGAAAGAAGCACAGGCGCTGGATAAGAAAGCGGCGGCTATGCTCAAAGATCTGTACAAAGATCTAACGCCTTGGCGTAAGTGTCAGGTGGCCCGCCATCCGGATCGCCCGCATTGCAAAGACTATATCGAAGAGCTGTTTACGGAATACACTCCGCTGGCCGGCGATCGGAATTTTGCTGATGATCATGCAGTCATGGGTGGCTTGGCGCGATTGAATGACCAGCCGGTCATGGTGATTGGACACGAAAAAGGTCACGACACGAATTCGCGGATCGAACGCAATTTCGGCATGGCTCGGCCTGAAGGCTACCGAAAGGCCATCCGGTTGATGGATCTGGCGGACCGATTCAACGTTCCCGTCATCACATTGGTAGATACACCAGGCGCGTATCCCGGCAAGGGTGCCGAAGAACGCGGTCAATCTGAGGCGATTGCCCGGTCCACGGAAAAATGCCTTCAGCTTGGTGTTCCGCTTGTAAGTGTGGTGATTGGAGAAGGTGGTTCGGGTGGTGCGGTTGCATTCGCGACAGCCAATCGGGTCGCGATGCTTGAGCATTCAATCTACTCAGTGATTTCACCCGAAGGCTGCGCATCCATCCTTTGGAAAGACGCTGAAAAGATGCGCGAGGCCGCTGAGGCTCTCAGACTGACAGCTCAGGATCTTCATAAGCTTGGTGTAATTGACCGGATCATTGCCGAACCATCAGGCGGAGCGCAAAGAGACCGAGACGCCACCATACGGTCAGTTGGCCTTTGCATCGAAGACATCCTACAACAGCTTTCCAGTCTGTCGCGCGAAGAGATCCTTGCTCAACGACGCCGAAAGTTTCTCGATATCGGCTCTAAAGGTCTCGCGGCTTAAGTTTCGCTTTCGGCCACATCAGGCGGGTCGCTGCGATCTCGAATATCCTTCATTTGCTGTCCAAGCTCCTCTTGCCACGGCCCACGGATTTCCTTGACCGCGTCGATGTAGGCCTGGTTCTCGGTTGGAGGAATGTCCGGATCGTAAACATCTGCAAGTTCGATCATTGATTTGCGATCCATGGCGTTGAATGCGTCTGCCATTTCCTGTGCCTTGTCGCGTGGAATCCCTGTCGCCTCGAACGCTGAGCGGCCCATTCGCAACGAGCTGTCATAGGTTTCGCGAATGATGTCGCGGCAGCCTGCAGCCCAAAGGTCGTACACGTGGTGGCGATTTCGGGCGCGCGCAATCACATGAAGGTCCGGATAGTTTTCGACCGCATACTTAGCCAATTCGGTGATCTTATCCCTGTCGTCGATCGCAATGACCAGAATCTTGGCCTCTGCAATTCCAGCGGCATGCAAGAGGTCAGGGCGCATCGCGTCTCCATAGTAAGCCGTCGCGCCAAACTTCCTTAAGTTGTCAATCTGCTCGGAACTATAGTCGATAACGGTTGTCGAGAACCCAGCGGACTCAAGCATGCGGTCTACGACTGTTCCCACACGCCCATAGCCGGCAATTATGACCGAGCCGCGCTCGTCGATGTCATCTTCTTCCCGGTTCACGCTGCTAACAAACCGAGGAGAAATGACCCGGTCGTGCAGGATGAACAGAGCCGGTGTCAAAAGCATTGAAAGCGCGATAACCAATAGCAATTGGTCGGCTACGACTTGCGGTATAACTGCATTCGCCGTCGTGAATGATAGAAGCACGAACCCAAATTCGCCGGCTTGCGCCAATCCGAGGGTAAGCAGCCAACGGTCGGACCCCCGAAGACCAAAGACCGTCCCCAATCCAAATAGAATGCCGCCCTTCAAAAGGATCAGGCCAATCGTCAGAACAAGCGTGATAGCAAGGTTTTCTGAAAGCAGCCCGAAGTTGATGCCGGCTCCGACAGTCATGAAGAACAAGCCAAGCAGCAATCCACGGAAGGGGTCGATGTCAGATTCCAGCTCGTGACGGTATTCGCTGTTGGCAAGAACGACACCGGCCAGAAATGTTCCAAGAGCTGGTGACAGACCAACGAGCGACATCAGCAACGCGATACCAACAACCATCATCAGAGCGGTCGCCGTGAACAGTTCTCGCAGTCCGGCCATCGCGATGAAACGGAACATCGGTCGCGTCAGAAGGCTTCCACCCAGAATAACCGCCCCGATTGCGGCGAGAGTAACCAGCGCGGTCTGCCAACCAGAAAGTCCATTCACCAAGCTAATGGAGCTGCCGTGACCATCGCCATGGTCGTCACCATGTTCATCACCGTGGCCGTCGTCATCACCGTGCGATGACTCGGTTGCGTGGCTTTCAACCGCGCTGTGCGTGTCAACTGCCGCTCCTACATCCATCAAATCGGGCATGGCCAGCAGCGGAAGCAGCGCCAAAATTGGGATGACGGCGATGTCTTGTGTCAGCAGAATTGAGAAACTCGACGACCCGCCATCAGATTTCATGAGCCCCTTTTCGTTCAAAGTCTGAAGAACAATGGCTGTTGACGACAAAGCCAGCACAAAACCGATTGCCAATGCGATAGTCCAATATTGCCCGAAAACCAAGGCGATACCGGCGATGGCCAACGCGGTAATGATGACCTGGCCGCCACCCAACCCCAATAGCTGGCGCCGCATCGACCAGAGATTCTTGGGCTCCAATTCCAGACCGACAAGAAACAGCATCATCACGACGCCAAATTCGGCGAAGTGTTGGATCGAAATGACGTCCACACCCAACAGGGCAAGCACGGGGCTGATTACGATTCCGGCAATCAAGTAGCCGAGCACTGAACCCAAGCCCAATCGCGAAGCAATTGGAACAGCAACAACTCCGGCAATCAGGAAAATGAACGCAAGTAGCAGAAAGTCGATCATAATGGCTCCATCCGGCGGGGTCGGTTGCCCGGCCTAAATTTTTGCCATCGTTGACAGGCTTGGCCCGGTCGTCAAGAGCCGGAGATCATCTCGGCTTGGCGGACAATTACTTCAGCTTGTCGAACACTTGCGATGTCGACAAGGCGTCCTTTGTAGACTGCCGCACCAGCACCGGTTCGCTGCGCTTCTTCCATTGCTGCCAGGATTTCGCGTGCTTCGGCGACTGCTTCGTCAGAAGGCGTGAAAACTTCATTGGCGATCGCAACTTGCTTTGGGTGGATCGCCCACTTGCCAACCATTCCAAGCGTTGCAGACCGTCGAGCCTGCGCGCGGAAACCATCGTCGTCAGAAAAGTCGCCAAATGGACCGTCGACAGGAAGAATACCGTGGGTGCGGCATGCTGCAACAATTGCTGTTTGTGCCCAATGCCACGGGTCTGACCAATACTTCTGGCCTTCACGGTGCATGTAGTAGTTTTCTTGCGTGCCGCCGATCCCGGTTGTTTGCATTCCCATCGAAGCAGCAAAGTCCGCCGCCCCCAAACTCATGGCCTGAAGACGTGGCGACGAAGCGGCGATGTCTTCGACATGTGCGATGCCGGCTGCCGTTTCGATGATCACCTCGAGGCTGATTGGCTTTGCTCGGTTCTTGGCGGCTTCGACCGCCGTCACCAAGGCGTCCACGGCATACACGTCCGCAGCGGATCCCACTTTCGGGATCATGATCTGATCAATGCGCTCGCTCGCGTTTTCCAATACTTCGACAACGTCTTGATACCAATACGGCGTGTCGAGCCCGTTGATGCGGACGCTAAGGTACTTGTTGCCCCAGTCGATGTCGTGGGTTGCTGCGATAATATTCTTCCGGGCTTCAGCCTTGTCATCTGGAGCGACCGAATCCTCCAGGTCCAGATTGATGACATCTGCTTCGCTGGCAGCCATCTTCTCGAAGATCGCTGGACGAGAACCTGGACCAAACAATTGGCATCTGTTGGGACGGGCAGGCGCAGCGGGCTGAACGCGGAACGACATGAGCGCAACTTTCTTTCGTTATGTTGTTTTTGCTCGGTATAATGTTGCGCTGCAGCATTCAACATCATTTTGCAGTCGCAGAATAAACGACAATCATCAACCATACCTGAAGAATCTTCGAAGAATTAAAATTATTGCGAATGAAATTTGCAAGAAATCAGAGATCTACGGTCAATCTTGCAAGGACATTTCTCTCGCACTTGAGGAATATCGCGCGAAACTAGGGGGATACCATGATTCGAACGCCTTATCTTTTGTTCCTGGGTGACGCTCACGATCAACTTGCGGCCAAAGTGGCGCAGGGGATCAACGACTGGCGGCCTGATAATGTGGTTGGACAGTTCCGGATGGACGGCTGTAAGGCCGATGTCGGTGCCCCCGATATGTCGTTGCAGGAAGCATACGACAAAGGCGCACGCACACTCGTTGTAGGAGTTGCGAACCGCGGCGGCGTGATATCCGAAGCATGGCTTGGCGTTTTGGCAGAGGCGATGGAAATCGGCTATGACATTGCAAGCGGCTTGCATAACCTACTGCGCGACGAGGACATCCTGAAAGCAACGTCCGCGCGGGCTGGACGGACACTGCACGACGTTCGTGTTCCTTCGGTCGCCTATCCGATTGCGAACGGCAAGAAGCGCAACGGTAAGCGTTGTTTGGCCGTTGGTACCGATTGCTCGGTTGGCAAGATGTACACCGGCTTGGCGATGGACACCGAAATGCAGAAACGTGGATTGAAGTCCACGTTCCGCCCAACCGGCCAGACCGGAATTCTGATCACCGGAGCAGGTGTTCCGTTGGATGCCGTTGTCGCAGATTTCATGGCCGGCGCGGTCGAATGGCTGACACCTGAAAATGATGACGATCATTGGGATCACATCGAAGGCCAGGGCAGCCTTTGGCATGTGTCCTACTCGGGTGTGACAATGGCTCTTATTCATGGCGGTCGACCGGATGCGTTGATCCTTGCTCACGAGCCGACACGTACGCACATGCGCGGATTGCCGGACTACGATCTTCCATCACTTGAGGCGTTGCGTGACCAAGCGTTACCACTGGCTCGGATCGCTAATCCGAACTGCCAAGTTGCGGGCATCTCGGTGAACACCAAGGCTTTGTCAGACCAAGAAGCTGCGGATCTCTGCGCTGAGATTGAAGCGAAAATGGGAATTCCTACTGTTGATCCGTACCGTCATGGCGCGGCTCGCTTGGTTGACGCGCTTCTTGAGCTTTAAAGGTCAATCGGCCTTAAACATAAGCGCAGGTGAGGTGGTTATCGCCATCAAATGGCGATGAGATCAAAAGGAAAGTCATTGCCACATCGTATCGAGGCATATGCAGAGAGCTTTCGCCTGGCCGAGGTTTTCACCATTTCGCGTGGTTCTCGGACGGAAGCCAATGTGTTGACTGTTCGGATTTCTGAGAACGATGTCACGGGTTTCGGGGAATGTGTACCATACGCCCGATATGGCGAGACCATCGACAGCGTTGCGCAGGAAATCCAGGGACTTCCGCAAGATTTAACGAGGGAAAGTCTTCAAGGTCTCTTACCTCCCGGGGCAGCCAGAAATGCCGTTGATTGCGCCTTGTGGGATTTACAGTCGAAGCAATCCGGTAAACGCGCGTGGGAACTCGCTGGGATCTCCAATCCTGGGCCGGAAATAACGGCTTTTACATTATCATTGGATGACCCCGAGAACATGAAAAAGGCAGCGGCGCGTCATTCCCATCGACCATTGCTGAAGATCAAGTTGGGCGGCGAAGGAGATATGGCGCGGCTGGAAGCTGTTCGGGCGGGTGCCCCGTCCACCGATATTATTGTCGATGCCAACGAAGGTTGGACAGCTGACGTTTATTCTGAACTTGCGCCGCATCTTGTGCGCCTGGGCGTGAAGCTGGTCGAGCAACCGTTGCCTGCCGGTCAGGATGAGTTGCTTGCCGAGATCGCTCGGCCGTTACCCGTTTGTGCGGACGAGAGCTGCCACGATCGAGCCTCACTTCCCGACCTTGCGGGCAAGTACGATGTGGTCAACATCAAGCTCGATAAAACGGGCGGACTAACTGAAGCACTTTCGCTGAAGGACGAAGCAATAGCGCAAGGGTATGACATCATGGTGGGATGCATGGTTGGCACGTCCTTGGCGATGGCACCTGCAGTCCTTGTTGCCCAAGGCGCAAGCGTCGTGGACTTGGATGGGCCATTACTCTTGGCAGAAGATCGCGAGACGCCTCTGTTGTTCGATGAACAAGGTGTCCATCCGTCCGAACCAGCGCTTTGGGGATAGAAATTGGGTTGACCCCTTATTGAAATCCTCACATCACACCACGGCAAAGCCAGAGGGACACGTGTCATGACCAGAACCGTTTACGTTAACGGAGAGTATCTGCCAGAAACCGAAGCTAAGATTTCGATTTTCGACCGCGGGTTTCTGATGGCGGACGCTGTTTATGAAGTAACGTCGGTTCTGGATGGCAAACTGATCGATTTCGAAGGACATGCAGTTCGATTGGAGCGCTCGCTCAATGAGTTGGACATGCGTTCGCCATGTTCAAAAGACGAACTTCTGGCGATTCACCGCGAACTGGTTGCGGTCAATGAAATCGACGAAGGTTTGGTGTACCTGCAAGTCACGCGCGGATCTGACGGAGATCGGGATTTCGCATTCCCTGATCCTGACACAACCGCTCCAAGCCTTGTCCTTTTCACCCAGAATAAACCGGGCCTGGCCAATAGCCCTGCGTCCCAGAAAGGCGCAAAGATCATATCAATTGATGACATTCGCTGGGGCCGTCGTGACATCAAGACCGTTCAGCTTCTCTACCCTTCGATGGGGAAGATGATGGCTAAAGCCGCTGGCGCGGACGATGCTTGGATGGTGCAGGATGGATACGTGACCGAAGGCACCTCAAACAACGCATATTTCGTAAAGGGCAACACAATCGTAACTCGCCCTTTGTCGAATGACATTTTGCATGGCATCACTCGCAAGGCCGTTCTGCGCATGGCCGAAGAGGCCCAGATGACGATTGAGGAACGCCTCTTCACAGTTGATGAAGCGAAGGACGCGGACGAGGCATTCACCACTTCTGCAAGTGCCTTTGTGATGCCTGTGATAGCAATCGACGACGTGACACTGGGCGACGGAACACCTGGGCCCATCGCAAAAAGATTGCGTGAAATCTATCTGGACGAAAGCCGTAAAGCGGCCATCTGACGGCTAGGACTTTTTCGTTACGTTCTCGTCAAACGCGACTTTGAACTCTGCCTGTTTTTCAGCGCTGGCATCGGTCTGATACTTCGACTTCCACTCCGAGAACGGCATTCCGTAAAAGGCTTCTCGGCCATCGTCTTTCGACATTTCGATGCCGTGTTCGGCTGCGGCTTCCTGATACCACCGCGCAAGGCAGTTTCGGCAGAATCCAGCAAGGTTCATCATGTCGATGTTCTGCACGTCCTTGCGCTCTTCCATCAGATGTCTTTGCAGTCTTCGAAAGGCCGCGGCTTCGATCTCAATTCGTGTTTGATCATCCATCTGCAAGTGCCTTTCGTTCAATGCGCTCGAGCGCTTTGGGCAGCATGCGCGCAAACCGTTCCGCCCATGCCTTTTGAGACTGATCATCTTGGATCAGGTCGTTTCTAATCTCGATCAATGTGTTGTTTCGCCCGGTTTCAATGGCATGTCGGTCGATCGTGTCGCCTCTGAGGAAACCAGTATAGGGTTCGTTCAGAGCAACTGTCAGGTCACCTTCAGCCTTCAATTCTTCAAACAATGGATCAGTCAGGCGTCGATCCGAGGCGTGCAGCAATCCGACATGCCATGGGCGCGGGGGTCGACCAATAAAAGCCGGAGTGAATGAATGGACGGAAACTATGACCGGATCATCCATTTTGGATGCCGCTTGAGCTACCGCGCTATGGTAAGCGCGGTAGCATTCGTTCAGGCGCCGATCCAAGTCCTGTCGTGAAAGATTGCGGTTCGCGGGAATGATGGAGCCATCATAGAGTTCCATCACCAGCGTCGGATCATCTTCACCCCGGTTAGGGTCGATGACGAGCCGGGAAAAGTTGGCCAGAACGGCAGGTGCGTTTAGCAATCTGGCTAATTCGCGGGTCATGCCCGCGGCGCCAACATCGTATGCAATATGTCGGTGCATATCCTCGGTCACCAAACCAAGATCCCCATTGTTGATCCATGGGGGTACCGCATTTGTCGCGTGGTCGCAGATAATCAGCCAAGGGGTCTGGCTACCACCATTAATGGTCTCACAAGGCGACCAGCCTAGATTCGTTCGATTTCCGTCCATTTCGCATAACTAGTGCTATGCTCAGGCAGACGCCAGTTGTCACGCGCTAACATTTACGGCAATAGAGGCTTCAACACGCGGTAACAGGGGAATGGAATGCGACGTCAGCGCAATGTAAAGATCGTAGCAACGCTTGGACCAGCTTCTAGCGATCACGATACGATCAAAGCCCTGTTTGAAGCCGGCGCCGATGTATTTCGCCTCAACATGAGCCACGGAACACATTCCGAAATCGGGGAACGCCATCGGATAATCCGCGAAATCGAGAAAGAGACCGGACGCCCTATCGGTATCTTGGCTGACCTTCAGGGCCCGAAGTTGCGCGTGGGCACCTTCAAGAACGGTGAGGAAGAACTGGAGGAAGGGCAAAGCTTCCGTCTTGATTTGGACAAGGCAGAAGGTGATGCAAAACGCGTTCAGCTTCCTCACAAGGAAATTTTTGAGGCGCTTGAGCCGGGCGCGACCCTATTGGTGAACGATGGAAAGATCCGGCTGAAGGTCGAAGACTGCGGGGCGGATTTTGCAAATTGCAAAGTAGCGGTCGGCGGAACAATCTCAAACCGCAAGGGCGTTAACGTTCCAGACGTAGTTCTGCCGGTTGCCGCATTGTCCGAAAAAGATCGCAAGGACTTGGAATTTGTGTGTCGGCTTGGTGTAGACTGGCTTGCGCTTAGCTTTGTGCAACGTGCGTCTGACGTGGCCGAAGCCCGGGAGCTGGCCCAAGGCCGTGCAGCAATCTTGTCAAAAATCGAAAAGCCGTCGGCGGTTAATGCCTTTGACGACATTCTTGCTGTATCTGACGGGATAATGGTTGCGCGCGGTGATTTGGGCGTTGAGTTGCCGGTACAAAATGTACCGCCGATCCAAAAACGACTGGTGCGTAAATGCCGCTTGGCTGCGAAGCCGGTTATCGT
>JAPPOI010000310.1 GCA_028818055.1 Boseongicola sp. | reverse complement strand
GATCAGGTGCGAGCGATTTCCGCGGGCGGTGCTACTCCGGCGGTCCGGCCTCCTGTTGGTGATCCGCGCCTGATAAAGCAAGTCCTGGATCTTGGTGTGCAGACTTTGGTGGTTCCGATGATTGATACGGCCGAGGAAGCCGAGGCGATTGTGAAAGCAACACGCTATGCGCCTGCTGGAATTCGCGGGGTTGGCGCCGCTATGGCACGCGCCAGCAATTACGGAGAGATCACCGACATGGTGACGTCGGCTAACGACCAGATTTGTCTTTTTGTGCAGTGTGAAAGCGCCAAATCACTTGAGAATATTGATGAGATATCTGCAGTCGATGGCGTAGACGGTGTGTTTATTGGCCCGGCAGACTTATCGGCCGACATGGGGTTTCCTGGTCAACCCGGTGCGCCAGAAGTGAAAGCGGCAATAGCGCATGCGTTTGAGCGTATTCAGGCGGCCGGGAAGGCCGTTGGCATCATTGCGTTTGATCGCTCACTTGTTGAAAGCTACATCGACATGGGTGCGAGGTTTGTGGCGGTCGGGGGTGACGTGTCGTTGCTTGCCCGCGCAATTCGCGACGCTGCCTCTTTCGCCGATGAGCTGCGCAATCGTTAAGCGCCGGCGCGCCGGGCGTCGAAAATGAAGCCCAAGAAATTCAGCGATATTTGTGCCGCGAGGATTGCTGTTGATCCGGTCGGATCATAATCTGGCGCTACCTCAACAAGGTCGAAACCAACGATATCATTCCGGCGCGCCACGGCTTGAAGCAGTTCCAGCACGTCGTAGTAAAGAAATCCGCCATGGCTTGGCGTTCCTGTGCCGGGCGCTATGGAGGGGCAAAATGCGTCGATATCAAGGGTGACGTAAACACGAGCGTCTTCTGGTATCCGGTCGGCGACCGCCTTTGGGCCAAGATCACGAGCTTGTCGGACCGAGAGTATATCAGAGCCCATCTTGCGGGCGTCGTCGTACCCTTCTTTTGCGGTTGAAGAGACGTTGCGAATGCCAACTTGGGTCAATCCCGAAACGTAATCCTTTTCGGCGGCCCGACGCATTGGATTGCCATGGCCAAATCGAACACCATGCCGCTCATCGACAAAGTCGAGGTGCGCATCGATCTGCAGGATGTGAATAGGCTCCTGTCCATCAAAGGCGTTGATGCAAGGGATGTTCACCGAGTGATCGCCACCAATGACAACAGGCAAGGCGTCAGCGGCCAGGATCGACCGAACACCCTTTTCAATATTCGCGTGAGACTGGGTTGTATCCGTGTGGATAATGTCGGCATCGCCAATGTCCACCATTGTGACATCGGCGCCGAGATACACCCTGTCGTCTTCATGATCATAAGCACCTGCATGCCCGAAAGAAAAAAGGGTTGATGCCTCGCGGACGGCCCTCGGACCAAAACGCGCACCCGAGCGCCACTGTGTGCCGAAGTCGAAAGGCGCGCCCAAGATTGCAACGTCGGCATCAATGGAAGACCAATCGTCGACAAAGGGACGTTTTCCAAAGGTCGAAATGCCAACAAAGGGCAGGTTCAGGCGGCCGGTTTCGTATCCATGAGAGCTCATGCATCGACTTAGTCGGAAAATATTCACTCGGTCCAGCACAAGATGCGGATTGGGGGTTTTCGCTGACGGCAGCCCATGCGATAGGGAAGCGCCAAACGAGGCCTCCACAGGAGAAAGCCCATGGAGATTCGCGAGGCACTGACCTTCGACGACGTCTTACTTGTTCCCGGTGCATCAAGCGTGCTGCCGTCGACTGCGGATACGCGTACGAAAGTCACGCGCGACATCGAGATGAATATTCCGCTTCTCAGTTCCGCTATGGACACGGTCACAGAAGCACGGATGGCGATCGCAATGGCGCAGGCCGGTGGGATCGGGGTGATACACCGCAACCTTTCTCCGGACGAACAAGCGCGCGAAATACGGCGGGTGAAGAGATTTGTGTCCGGGATTGTCTACAGCCCGATCACTTTGAAACCGGACCAGACCCTTGGCGATGCTAAAGCCCTGCAGGAGCGCTACAAGATTACTGGGTTTCCGGTTGTCGACGACGGCGGACGTGTTGTGGGGATCGTCACCAATCGCGACATGCGGTTCGCTGAGCATGACGACACACCGGTCAAGGTCATGATGACATCCAATGACTTGGCTATACTCACTGAACCCGCTGATCTGGATGAGGCGCGCAGCCTGATGCGGTCGCGCCGGATTGAGAAGCTCTTGGTCACCGATGGCGAAGGCAAGCTTACTGGTCTGTTGACGTTGAAAGACAGCGAACAAGCGGTTCTGAACCCACAAGCATGCAAAGACAATCTTGGACGTCTTCGCGTTGCAGCGGCGACCACAGTCGGCGACGCAGGGTACGAGCGATCGGAAAACCTTGTAGACGCCGGTGCGGATATCATCGTGATCGACACGGCGCATGGCCATTCTGAAAGCGTTACCGAAGCCGTGAAGCGCGCGAAGGCGCTTTCGAATGAAGTGCAAATCATCGCTGGAAACGTTGCAACCGCCGATGCGACCAAGGCATTGATCGATGCCGGTGCGGACGCCGTGAAAGTTGGCATTGGCCCGGGCTCGATCTGTACGACCCGTATGGTTGCGGGTGTTGGCGTTCCTCAACTTACAGCGATCATGGACGCTGCGTCTGCAGCTGGCGAGGTTCCCGTTATCGCCGACGGCGGCATCAAATTCTCTGGCGACTTTGCCAAAGCAATTGCAGCAGGTGCCTCTTGCGCGATGGTTGGGTCGATGATTGCGGGTACTGACGAAAGCCCCGGCGAAGTCGTTCTGTATCAGGGCAGGAGCTTCAAAAGTTATCGCGGCATGGGGTCATTGGGGGCAATGGCGCGTGGATCTGCTGACCGGTACTTCCAGAAGGACGCAGCGACGGACAAGTTGGTGCCCGAAGGAATTGAGGGACAAGTTCCCTACAAGGGCCCAGCGTCGACGGTCATCCACCAATTGATTGGTGGTCTTCGGGCTGCCATGGGTTACACCGGCTGCGCAACCGTCGAGGAGATGCGCAAAGACTGCCGGTTTGTTCGCATCACCGGTGCTGGCCTGAAGGAAAGCCACG
>JAPPOI010000254.1:1601-3127 GCA_028818055.1 Boseongicola sp. | reverse complement strand
GCATATAGGTTGTCGCTTTAAATAACTTTTCGTTTCTTTGTTTCAGGCGGAACGGGCTTGAATTGCTCTGACGACAATTCCCATCACGCAGAGACCCACAAAGCAGATGATCAGCGACCTTCTCCGAGGTTTCTGGGCCTGCCTTTTGACGGATCAACGCAGAAAAAAGATCCAGGGTGGCAGCGCCACCGCCACAGGAAACGATGTTTGAGGTCTCTTCAAAAACCGTACAGGACGCTTCGAGGTCCAGATATCCTTCATCAAAGACGGGTTTCATGCGCCAGTGTGTGCTGATGCGTCCTTCGGTGGCGATGCCGAGGCGGGCGAGAAAGAGTGCGCCGCCTCCCACAGCGCAAAGCCGGACGCCTTGTCGCGCAGCGCGCCGCAGCCAAGCCACAGCCTTTCCGGATTTGCGGTAGTTTTGTGAATTGAAGGCACAGCAAACGACGATGCAATCACCTCGCTGGATATCCGGCAGAGGGCTATCTACGGCCACGTTCAAGCCCGAAGAAGAGACGATGCTGTCGCCCATTTCGCTGACGGTTTTCCAATGAAAGAAAGTCTTGCCTAGCGTGTCGTTTGCCGCAGCCAACGAGTCTATCCCGGATCCCAGCTCCAACGCCGAAAATCCCGGCATCAAAAGAAAAACGAAACGGTTCATCGCGACCAGTTCGCTGACCGCTTCTTCGATGATTTTTTCTGGTCGCCCCATGGCTCTCCTCCTATTAAGAACGCATGTTTGAGCCGTTGGCGTCGTAGATTGGTCCTGCCATAACCAGCGCGTCATAGACGTCGCCCAAAATTTCTACCTCCAGCTTCGTTCCCGGCGCTGCGAATTCGGTTGAAACGTACCCCATCGCAATCGACTTGCCGACATGATGCGCATAGCCGCCTGAGCTAACATAGCCGACAGCTTCACCATCTTTTAGGATGGCCTCGTCATGGACTACGTCGAGCTCCTGGACGTCGATTGTCATTGTCACCAACTTCTGCATGAGCCCTTCATCTCGGGCTTTCAGCGTCGCCTCTTTGCCGACAAAGTCCTTTTTCCAGTTGATGAAGACGTCCATGCCAGATTCGACTGCATCAAAGTCGGGACGATATTCCATAGTCCAGACACCCCATCCCTTCTCAAGCCGCATCGAAAGCAGCGCACGCGCGCCATACCAGCGATAGCCCAGATCGGCGCCGGCCGCTTCGATAGCGTCAGCAAGGCGCATAAGGTATTGTGGCTTACAATAGATTTCGTACCCCAATTCGCCAGAAAAGCTGATCCGGTTAATAATCACCGGCACGCCGCCGACAAAGGTCTGTCGCAGATCACGGAACTTGAAGACTTCGGCGGAAACGTCTTCACGCGTGATCCGGGCCAGTAGCTCCCGCGATTTTGGGCCCGACAGGGCGATGCCGTGCCAATCGTCCGAAACATTGGCGTAGGAAATGCCTACGGGCAGGTCTTTTTCGAACCAGCGGCGGTGTGCCTCCTGCATCGCGCCAGACCCGAACAGCATGAAATGATCCTCGGC
>JAPPOI010000254.1:0-1591 GCA_028818055.1 Boseongicola sp. | reverse complement strand
CACCGTCAGATCGCCGTAGAGTTTGCCCTTGGGCGTCAGCATCGGCGTCAGCGCCAAGCGCCCAGGCTTGGGAACAAAACCGGCAAGAATGTGGTTTAAGTATTGGCGAATGCCCTGACCCTTGAATTCGTGTTTGGCGAAGTTGGCAATCTCTATTCCACCAACGGCTTCACGCACAGCCTTGATTTCCTCCGCGACATAGTTGTGAGAGCGGCTACGCTCGAAGGTCGGAACTTCATGCGCATCTTCCGGTCCATCCGCAAACCAGAGCACGTGTTCAAGGCCAAAACCCTGATCCATCACGGCACCCTTGGCGATCATGCGATCATAGAGCGCGGTCGTCTTTTGCTTGCGTCCCTTGGGAAGAGTTTCGTTCGGGAAGGTCATCACGAACCGACGTTCGTAGTTTTCCGACGACTTGATTGTGCCCCAGTCAGGTGTCGCGAATTCACCAAAACGTGCTACGTCCATCGCCCAGACATCAATAGATGGTTCGCCGTCGATCATCCATTCCGCAAAGGTCAAGCCGACACCGCCGCCCTGGCAGAAGCCCGCCATGACACCAACAGCCACCCAATAATTTTTCATACCCGGAACAGGACCGATTAGAGGATTGCCATCAGGGCCAAAAGTAAAGGGACCGTTGATAACGTCCTTGATCCCGGCATTAGTCATCGCCGGAAGACGCTCGAATGCGGTCTCCAGACGATCTGCAACACGATCCAGATCCGGCTGTAGCAATTCATGACCGAAATCCCAGGGCGTTCCGCCGATTTTCCAAGGGGTCGCTTTGGCTTCATAGGTCCCGAGCAACATGCCCTTACCTTCCTGACGACAGTACACGTTGGCCTCAAAATCAATGCCGTGTGGAAGTTGCTGCCCAAAATTTGCGACTTCGTCCATGCGCTCGGTAATCAGGTAATGGTGCTCCATTGGCTGAACAGGCAGGTGAATACCCGCCATATGGCCCACCTCGCGTGCCCACAGGCCGCCACAATTTACCACTTGCTCCGCATTGATCGAGCCTTTCGGCGTGACAATATCCCAGCTTCCGTCGGGTCGCTGCGTCATAGCAGTCGCGCCACAATGGGTGAAATACTGAGCTCCATGCGCCCTGGCCGCCTTGGCAAACGCATAGGTCGTACCGGACGGGTCAAGATGGCCATCCTGTGCGTCCCACAAAACCGCGTGATAGTGGTCCGGATCGATCAGTGGATGACGCTCGGCCAACTCCTTGGGCGAGATGAACTCTTGATCCAGCCCCATGTAGCGCGCCTTCGAACGCTCACGCTTCAGGTAGTCATACCAATCCTTGGTGGAGGCGGCATAGAAACCGCCGGTTTGGTGCAGACCCACAGATTGCCCTGACAGCTCTTCGATCTCTTTGTACAGATTGATCGTATAGGATTGCAGACGTGAGATATTCGGGTCCGAACTGATGGTATGGATGCCTCCGGCCGCATGCCAGGAAGACCCAGACGTCAGTTCGTCCCGTTCAAGCAAAACCGCGTCTTTCCAGCCGAACTTGGCCAGATGGAAAAGAATCGAACACCCAACAACGCCACCGCCAATGACAGCGACTTTGGCGTGT
>JAPPOI010000252.1 GCA_028818055.1 Boseongicola sp. | reverse complement strand
GGCTCGAACGTGGCAGTTTGGCTGCCACGAAAGCGAAATTGCCGAACCGGGGGACTATACGACATTTGAAATTGCTGGTGAGAGCCTGTTTGCGGTGCGCGGACGCGACGGCGAAATCCGATGCTTCTACAACGTTTGCCAACATCGCGCCCATCAACTTGTGCAAGGCTCAGGCACAACACGTGTTGTTGTTTGTCCGTACCACGCGTGGACGTACGAGCTAACTGGCGAGCTAAGATCAGGACCAAATATCAACGCCGTCGAAGGTTTCGACAAATCGACGATCTGCTTAAGCGAAGTGCGCGTCGAAAATTTCCTGGGGTTTGTGTTCGTGAACTTGGACCCGAACGCAGATCCAATGGAAACTTGGTTTCCGGATGCGCGTCGTGAGCTTGAAGCGTTCATTCCACACTGGGCAGACCTTAAGCCGTTGGAATGGGTTGAGATTTCCGAAAACTGCAACTGGAAAGTTTCCGTAGAAAACTATTCGGAATGCTACCATTGCAGCCTGAATCACCCCACTTTTTCGACTGGGGTTATCAAGCCGGAAACCTATGACATTCAGCCACAAGGCCACTGTCTTCGCCATCGTACCGAAGCTGGCGACTTGAGCGAAATGAGTTACGACATCAACTCGGGCATGCCGAACAACGACAAGTACTCAAGCTGGTTCCTTTGGCCAATGTTTTCGTTTCAGGTCTATCCCGGCAACCTTCTGAATACGTACCACTGGCGCGCTGTGGATGCTGACCATGTGGTGGTCTGGCGTGGTTGGTATTCGGTCGGTGGAGCCGAGAATGAAGCCGTCCGACAAATGGCCGTGCAAGACCGTGAAACCACGGTGGAAGAAGACATTCATCTTGTTGAAAGCGTCCAGCGTGGTTTGGGTTCGCGCGGATATCGGCCAGGCCCGCTTGTTGTCGATCCTGCTTGCGGTGTGAACTCCGAGCATAGCATCATGCATCTGCAAAAATGGATGCGGGACGCAATCGATGGGTGAACTGACCGGCCGATGTTTTTGTGGTGCTGTCACATGGAGCGCACCAGGCCCAGTACTGTGGGCTGGCCACTGCCATTGCGAAAGCTGCCGCCGCGCAACTTCATCGCCGTTCACCAGCTTTTTCGGTGTGACCCGCAACTCTGTCAGCTGGCAAGGCGACTTGGCCGAGTACTTGACTTCGGACGGCAAAGTGCGCCGTCAATTCTGCCCAACATGCGGTTGCCAAATGACGTATCAGGCAAATTGGTGGCCCGACGAAACACATCTCTACGCAGCATCTCTGGATGATCCCTCAAGTTTTGAACCTCAGGGTCATTATCATTACGCCGAGAAACTTCCTTGGGTAGAAATCACCGACGATTTGCCCAAGTATGCTGCCAGCGCGGATACCGCGGACCCTCTGCCTGAGCAGTAAGACATAACCGGGAGAACCTAATGAGCCTGTTCGATGAAGATCTGTTCTTGAAAGGTCTTGAGCAACGCAAATCAACACTTGGCGCAGAGTACGTTGAGAAAAACCTAGCCGCCGCCGATGAATTCTCCCGTCCGTTTCAGGAAGCGATGACGGCTTGGTGTTGGGGATTTGGCTGGGGTGACGATGTCATCGACCCAAAGACAAGGTCGATGATGAATCTGGCGATGATCGGTGCGTTGGGACGCATGCACGAATGGGAAATCCACTGTCGAGGCGCTTTGACAAATGGCGTCAGCAAAGAGGAAATCCGCGCAATCGTCCACGTTGTCGCGATCTACTGCGGCGTTCCCATGGGACTCGAATGCTTCCGAGTTGCAAGAAAAGTATTAGAGGAAGCCGGACAGCTTTAGGCCTGTCCGGCCTCTACTGGCATTCGGGAACCGGGGTCAGACCCTGCCCGCTTTTCAGGTGCTCCAACAGGTTGTCGATGGACAGATTGCCCATAGCTGCACGGGTTTCCACAGTGGCGCTTCCAACGTGCGGAAGAAGGACAACGTTAGGTAATGCTCGCAGTCGTTCAGGGACTTCTGGCTCTTCTTCAAACACATCCAGACCAGCCCATCCAAGCGATCCGCTTTCAAGTGCATCAATCAATGCCGCTTCATCCACGACGCTTCCGCGGCTTACGTTTACCAGCGTGCCCTTTGAGCCAAGCGCGCTTAGCACTTTAGCATTCACGAGGTGTCGAGTCGCGTCGCCACCCGGGGTAATACAAATAAGCGCATCGCAATCCGCGGCCATTTCCTCCAGACTTCCAACATATTGATAAGGAACATCTTTTGGAGATCGCGTGTGATAAAGAATGGTCGGGGACCACGGTTCCAGCTTGCGCGCGATTTCCTGGCCGATGCGTCCCATTCCAAGAATGCCAATCGTCTGGTTGTCCAGCGACCGCGTCAGAGCCGCGTTGCCCTTCTTGGCCCAATCGCCCGATCTGACATAGGCCTCGTCTCTTAGCAGTTCGCGATAGCACGCCAAAAGAAGAAGAACGGCTGTTGAAGCGACCTCTGCATTTAAGACGTTTGGAGTGTGGGTGACGATGATACCGCGACGTGCTGCCTCTGCTGCATCGATCGCGTCATAGCCGACCCCGTAACAAGAGATCATCTTCAAGTTCTCGAGCCCTGCCATGAGATCTGGTGGCACGCCGTCGTGACCGTTGGTCAATATATGCCCAATCTGAGGACCAATCTCCTTCAACCAGCCCTCCATGTTCGAAATTTCGCTGTATCGATGAATCGTGAACGCCGATCCAAGCCTTTCAAGCATTGGTGGCGTGACGTCACCGATGATCAACAGATCAGGCATCTTGGCGAACCGTCTGCCGCTGTCGTCCAAGACCCTCGATCTCGAGCTCCATAACATCGCCCGTTTTGAGATAAACTGGCGGCTTCATCCCCATTCCAACGCCCGGTGGTGTGCCTGTCGAAATGACGTCACCTGGGTTTAGCGTGAACAGATGGCTGAGGTGTTCGATGATTTCCGCCACTGTGAAGATCATGGTAGACGTATTGCCGGTTTGCATGCGCTGGCCGTTCACGTCCAACCACATCGCCAAATTTTGCGGATCGGGAATCTCGTCGCGGGTCACCAGCATCGGGCCGGTCGGGCCATACGTGTCGCAACTCTTTCCTTTGGTCCACTGACCTGAAAGGTGCCCTTGAAAGTGTCTTTCGGATACATCGTTCACAACGCAGTAGCCGGCGACGTGATTGAGCGCGTCGGCTTTCGAGACGTATTTCGCGGTTTTCCCGATGACCACACCAAGCTCGACCTCCCAATCGCTGTGGGTCGATCCACGCGGCATCACCACGTCGTCATTCGGGCCATTGATGGCCGAGTTGGCTTTGAAAAACAGAATTGGATGTTCAGGAATATCGGCACCTGTCTCCGCCGCGTGGTCAGAGTAATTCAGACCAATGCAAAGGAACTTTCCAATGCTCCCGACGCACGGTCCCAATCGAGGGTTTCCTTCCACGACGGGAAGGCTCGATGGGTCAATGCTGCGCAATTTCGACAGCACCTCATCCGACAACGACGTTCCGTTCAGATCTTCAATGTGCCCACTTAGATCTCTTAAGGTATCCCCGTCCATCAAGCCTGGCTTTTCAGAGCCCGACTCGCCATAACGCACCAATTTCATTTGATATTCTCCTTGAATTTATCCTGACCATCCGCCGTCAATGATGTGCGGCTGTCCGGTCGTGAACCCACTTTCATCGCTGGCGAGATACACGACCAGCGCTGCGATTTCCTCTGCTTTGGCGATGCGACCCATGGGTTGACGAGCAACAAATTGTTTGCGCGCCTCCTCATAGCCACCGACCTGTTCACCAAGTGCGTGCAATCTGTTTTCGAGCGACGGACTTTCGACAGTGCCGGGGCAAATACAATTGCAGCGAATGCCCTTGGTAATGTAGTCGACAGCAATTGATTTGGTCATTCCAATCACCGCCGCTTTCGTTGTTCCGTAAATGAACCGATTGGGCGCTCCGATGATCGAAGAACATGCAGACGACATGTTCACAATGGATCCTCCCCCGCGTTCAAGCATCCCGGGCAACGCGGCGCGCATTGTTCGGAACATCGACCTTACATTCAAATCGAAAGCGAAGTCCCAATCTTCATCGCTCGCGTCGAGAACGGAACCATGATGCACAAATCCGGCGCAGTTGAAGAGAACATCAGGCTGCGCACGATCAACACCAGCGCGGATACTTTCATCATCGCGAGCGTCCAGGATGAATGTCTCGATATTTGGTATGCCCGTTGAGGCCAGATCGCCTAAGGTTTCGTCGTTGATATCTGTCGCGAACACTTGGGCACCTTCAGCCGCCATGGCCAGAGCGCTTGCTCGCCCGATTCCCTGCCCTGCAGCAGTCACAAGCGCGCGCTTACCTTCCAGTCTCTTGCCTGCCAATGTTCGTTCCCCCTTGGTGATTTACTTGATGTCGACGGTGAGATTTCGTTTCAGATGGTCGAAAACCGCAGTCTGGCAACCTTCGATGTCGCGTCGCAAAGCAGCATCCAGAATGGTTTGATGTTCATGGATGATCGCCTTGAAGTAGTCGGTTCCGAAATCACGCTCCAAATTCACCATTTGTTGGCGGAACTGGACGTAAATATTCCCGTAGGTTTCCCTCAGGACTTCGGAACCACATGCCGAAATCAGTGTGTCGTGAAATTCAAACTCTGCGTCGGACCACAGCGTCGCGTAAAAATCGTTGAAATTATCACGGACTATCTGCGATTCGATGTGGCTGAGTTTGTGGTGGGCGGCACTGAGTCGGGCCTCCCAGACGAGGTCGCCGTTAAGAATCGACAGCCGAACGCCTTCCTGTTCCAGCAAGATTCTGAACCGCGTAATGTCGTGTCGATGTTCGGGAGACGTATTTTGAGCGCGGAATCCGCGTTGCATTTCAAACTCAACGACACCGACTTTTGACAGCCTGAGAAGGACGTCACGAATTGTATTTGCCGAGCACCCATATTCGCCCTGAAGCGTTGTGGGCTTGAGTTTTTCGCCCGGTTTGAACGTTGCGGTAACCAACTTCCGCAGCAGATCGTCGTAGATTTCAGTGGTGCCGACTCGCATTCGCTCCGTCCCATGAGACGCTGAACGATAGGTCGGAAATTTCGACAAAACAACTAAATTTCAAAATTTTTGATATTTTCAAATTTTTGTTGGCATACGGGGAAGGCGTTGCTAGGCTCGTTCTACAACAAATTGAGACGGCAAAGCCGCGACCAATAGTTGAAACAGGGAGGACTTTATGAAGTTCACAAAACTTGCGGCAGCCGCCGCAGGCACGATTGCAATTTTGGCCGGTTCGGCAGCAATCGCGCAAACAACCACACTTCGCATCCAGACGCACTACGCGCCTGAGACAGTTTCGGGCAAGTTGGCCCAGCAGTACATCGACGACGTTGTCGAGATGTCCAATGGCGAAATCCAGGTTGAAATGTTCTACTCGTCTTCGGTTGTGAAGTCGGTTGAGACATTCGACGCCGCTGCAACAGGTATCCTTGACTGCGACATGACCGGTTCCGGTTATGCCGTTGGTAAGAACTCTGCATTCCAATTCGTTGCCGACATCATGGGCGGTTACTCAACACCGTACCAGCAGCTTTCGTGGCTGTATTTCGGTGGTGGCTTCGAAGCAGCTGAGCCACTCTACAATCAGTTCGGCATGGAGCTGATTGGCTGGTGGGTTTACGGTCAGGAAAGCTTCGCATCATCGAAGCCAATCCGGACTGTTGAAGACTTCAAAGACTGGAAATTCCGTTCGCCTCCAGGCATGGAAACAAAGATCTTCGAAAAACTTGGCGCTTCGCCGATCGTGATGGACTTCACCGAGATCTTTACCGCTCTTGAAACCGGCATCATCGACGGTGCTGACGCATCTGGTCTTGCTAACAACGTTGGTCTTGGCCTGTACGACATCGTGAAGCACGCAAACTTCCCGGGCTTCCACTCTATGCCGTCTGACCACCTGGCCTGTAACAAGGCTGTCTTCGACGCGATGCCTGCGCATCACCAGAAGATCATGAAAGTGGCCATGGAAGCACTGGCACTGCGTACGGCTCTGACGTTCGAAAAGAAGAACGCAGAGGCAGCAGCTATGCTTCGCGAACAGGGCGTTACTTTGCATGAATGGTCTTCGGAAGAGCTTGCTAAGTTCCGTTCGGCTGCTCAGGCAACATGGCCTGAATTCGCTGACACACCGGAAGCAAAAGCTCTGGTTGAAAGCCACATGACATATCTTGGTCAGCTTGGCTTGGTTGCCAACTAATCGCCTGACCGTGTGACTTTAGCGGCGGGCCTTGCCAAAATTTGCAGGGCCCGCCGTTTTTTTAACGACAGCATGATGCGGTTCGGGGAGGAACGCTGAGATGGAAAACGCCGAAGAGAAAAAAAGCGTCGGCGAGTTGATCGAGTGGATCATTCCACTTGCCGTCGTCGCGGTTGGCGCATGGATCGTCTGGCACTTTCCGGCCTTTACCCTCACATTTTTCCCGTTCGAGGCGGGCTCGCAGCTTGATCAGACATCTGCACTGTTCAACAGGCGCGATGTGACACCCAACCTGCCAGCTCTGTTCGGCTTCATTGATATCGTCGATTTGGCCGCGATGATCTCGTTCCCGATCTTGTTCTACCTTGGTGTTCGCACCGCCCGCCGCGCAAACATGGAATTTGAAAGCTGGCGTCCAATCGACAAAATCTCGGTTTTCATCGGCCGCATCACAATGATGCTGATCGTGCTTCTGGTCAGCGTCATGATGTACGAGGTGTTCGTCAGATATGTGCTGGAAGCACCAACACTATGGGCCAACGAATTATCGCTTTGGCTTGCCGGATACATCTTTTTGGGATCCGGCCTCTATGCCATGCAGCAGCGAAGCCATATCCGCATTTTCCTCCTTTACGACGTGTGTCCAAGGTGGTTGCAGCGGACCTTCGATACAATCTCGGTTATCCTTATTCTCATATTCGCGTTTGCGCTTGTCTACGGCGGGTATGGTGAGGCTTTGGATAAGATGTTCCGCTGGGAGACGTTTGGCACAGCCTTCGATCCTCCAATTCCGGCAACCATTAAGCCCACTGTTTTGGTGATTGTGTCGCTGGTCGCGATCCAATCGGTCATTAACCTGATCTCGGACTGGAATGCCGAGCCGATCATTCACTCCGCCGCCGACGACATCGATCAAGATGAAATTGAGCGCCTGAAAGCAGCCGTTGGCTCTGAGGGTGTTGGCGACTTCGACGTCACACGAGGCAAAATTCAAGGTAAGGACCACCCCTGATGGATATCGGATCAATCTCACTTGTCTTGATGCTGGGTCTTCTGGCTCTGCTAGCCATCGGGATGCCGTTGGGCATGGCGTCGGCAATACTGTCGGTGCTTGTGCTAGTTATGAAATTTGAACCGTCTTTGCTGACGGCGCCTTGGACTTTTGGTGACGGTATTTTGACCGGACGACCGGGGACAGGTCCGCTGAACATCATTGCGCAACGAATATACGGGTTGCTCACCGACTACGTTCTCATATCTGTGCCGTTATTCATATTCATGGCGGCTCTCCTTGAGCGCTCAGGCGTCGCAAAAGACATGTACAGCTCGTTGAATGTCTGGCTGAACCGGACGCGCGGGGGCATTGCAATCGTCACGTCGATCATGGCGGTCATCATGGCTGCAATGTCCGGCATCATCGGCGGCGAAGTCGTTCTGCTTGGCCTGATTGCCCTGCCCCAGATGCTGCGACTTGGATACAACCAAAACCTTGCGATCGGAACGATCTGTGCCAGCGGTTCGCTGGGCACCATGATCCCACCGTCGATCGTATTGATCATTTACGGACTGATCACTGAAACCTCGATTAAGGCACTTTTCACTGCCGCGTTCATTCCGGGTTTCATGCTTGCCAGCTTCATCATCTGCTACATCATCGTTCGCACGCAGATCACGCCGGAACTTGCACCGCTTCCGAACGAGCGTCTCACCAGAGAACTTAAGAAACTGGACGACGAAACTTCGGAAGAACGTGCGCGCCTGGAAGCTGAATTGGCGGCATTCGAAGCTCAGCCCAAGGGCACTGAGAAAATGGCACTTTTCGGAGCGTTTCTGACGGTCCTTTTGGCCGGTTTCTCGGTCATTCTGTTCCTGCGCGCCCTATTTTTTACGGTCACCGGACAAAATGCCGCTGTGGAAGGTATTGAGCCGATCTTCTGGGGCACAGCTGATTATGTGCCGTGGTTTGCAGGGATTTCCGCAGTCTCAATTGCCGTTCTGCTTTTCGGCTTTGGTCGTGACCGAACAAAATTGAGTTGGAGCTTGGGTAAAGGCCTTGTCCCTCCAATCGTCGTGATTGGCGTTGTGCTTGGCTCAATTTATGGCGGGATCACAGGGATCACCGAAGCCGCCGGTATGGGTGCTGTTGCCGTCCTACTCATTGCGATCATGCGCGGTGAAGCAAACCTTGAGCTCGTTTGGGACAGCTTGATGCGCACGCTGAAGTCGACCGGAACTATCATCTGGGTTACCATCGGTGCGACTGCACTTGCCGGCGCATACACGATTGCCGGCGGACCGACCTATGTGGCTAACCTGATCCTTGGCGCCGATCTGCCTACGATGGGTATCTTGCTGGTCATGATGCTCATTCTGCTGTTCATGGGCGCGTTCATGGACTGGGTTGGAATTGTGCTTCTGATCATCCCGGTCTTCCTGCCGATCGTACAACGGCTTCCAATTGAAGAAATCGGCCTGATTGGTGAGCTCCAACCGAAGTACGTCGCGGTTTGGTTCGGCGTGCTCTTCTGTATGAACATGCAGGTCAGTTTCCTCAGTCCACCCTTCGGACCAGCGGCGTTCTATCTTAAGTCGGTGGCACCACCGCATATCTCGCTGACTGACATCTTCAAAGGGTTCCTGCCCTTTATCGGAATCCAAATCCTTGCGTTGAGCGTTCTCCTGATTTGGCCGCCGATCGTCGAGATATTATTGAAGTGACCTAGGAATGCTGTCTGAGTTTGGAGGCCGTCCTTCATACTCAGACAGTCCAGCTGCTAATCGGGCGGCTTGCGTCTGGGCTTAAACGCAAATCGTCTAATCTTTGAACAGGGACATGTTATGTCATCTTGGATCCGTCTTGATGGAAGTGACAACGTCGTTACAGCGACACGTGCCCTAGAGGTCGGGCACAGCGAAGAAGGAATAACGACCACCTCGTTGGTTCCCAAAGGTCACAAGATTGCGACCGCAGAGCTTTCGCCTGGCGATGAGATTCGCAAGTACGCGCAAATCATCGGGTATGCCTCCGCCAAGATTTCGGTAGGGGATCACGTCCACACCCATAACTGCGATTTTCGAAACACGGACCACACCTACGAATTTGGAACTGATCTTCGGCCGGTCGCAAATGTTCCGGAAGCCGACCGCGATACATTTATGGGGTTTCGCCGCGAGAATGGCCGTGTGGGAACGCGCAACTACATCGCGATCATCACAAGTGTGAATTGCTCAGCAACCGCCGCACGCATGATCGCAGATCATTTCACGCCGGACATCATGGCCAACTATCCGAACGTCGACGGAGTTGTTGCCTTTGTTCATGGCACCGGTTGCGGGATGGCGGGGTCAGGCGATGGTTTTGAAGCCCTTCAACGCGTCATGTGGGGTTACGCCAAGCATCCGAACCACGCCGGTGTCTTGATGGTTGGGTTAGGCTGCGAAATGAACCAGATCGACTGGTTGCTCGACGCTTATGGCTTGAAGCAGGGTCCATTGTTTCAGACCATGAACATCCAGAATGTCGCCGGTTTGAGACGGACCGTTGAACTCGGCATCGAGAAAATCAATGCCATGCTTCCACTTGCAAATGAGGTGTCACGTTCAATTTGCCCGGTATCCGAGCTGAAAGTGGCCCTCCAGTGCGGAGGATCAGATGCGTGGTCCGGAATTACCGCGAACCCTGCATTGGGATATGCTTGCGATCTGCTGGCAGCCCAGGGTGCAACTGGTGTTCTGGCCGAAACTCCCGAAATTTATGGCGCTGAGCATCTTCTGACCCGTCGCGCGGCCAGTCCTGAAGTCGGCGAAAGGCTGATCAACCTTATCCGTTGGTGGGAGGACTATACCGAGCGAAATCACGGATCGATGGATAACAACCCGTCCCCCGGAAACAAGAAAGGCGGATTGACCACAATCCTCGAAAAGTCCCTAGGTGCTGCAGCCAAGGGCGGGACGTCTCCGTTGAACGGCGTTTATAAATACGCTGAGGAAGTTCGCGCAAATGGCTTCACCTTCATGGACAGCCCCGGTTACGACCCGGCGTCTGTGACCGGTCAAATCGCAGGAGGCTGCAATCTGGTTTGCTTCACGACCGGTCGAGGTTCCGCCTTTGGTTCGAAGCCTGCTCCGACCATCAAAGTTGCCACAAACTCGGACATGTATCAGCGGATGATTGACGACATGGATGTCAACGCCGGGACCATCCTGAGCGGAGACAGCAGCGTCGAGGAAAAGGGACGCGAGATTTATGAACTCTTCCTGAAGATAGCTTCAGGCGATGCATCAAAATCCGAAGCCCAAGGCCTAGGCGATTACGAGTTTGTTCCTTGGCAGATTGGAGCAGTGATGTGACCCGCGAATTTCTGTCAGACGACCAAATCTCATTCTATGACCAAAATGGGTACGTTGTTCTTAAACGGCATCTGCCGCAGGAGTGGCTGGATCGAATTCATGCTGAGATAAGGCGTTTTGAAGAAGAAGCGCGTGGCATGGAGGCGTCCAATGATCGATTGGATCTTGAAGATTCTCACTCGCCAGATGATCCGCGCCTTCGCCGGATTAAACTGCCCCACACCATCAGCGATGACATGCGGGAACTGATGTATTCGGACCTGATCCTCGGCCCAGCGCGCGACCTGATTGGGCCCGATCTTCGCCTGCACACATCAAAACTGAACATGAAATCTGCCGGATACGGTGCGGCGATTGAGTGGCATCAGGACTATGCGTTCTATCCGCACACAAACGACGACATTCTTGCCATCGGTGTGATCATTGACGACATGGCCCATGAGAATGGTCCGCTGATGGTGTTCCCAGGTTCGCACAAAGGTCCGGTCTACGACCATCACTCTGATGGTGTGTTCGCTGGCGGGTTTGTGCCTTCAGACGTAGGTTTGGACACAAAAGACGCCGTCGAACTGACAGGGCCGGCCGGATCAATCAGCATCCACCATGGCCGAATTGTCCACGGATCGGCCTTGAATACCAGCGACCGATCTCGTCGGATTTTGTTTTACGAGATGATGGCCGCCGATGCGTTTCCGATCATGGGGTCGATGACGAAGTGGGACGGGATCGAGGACTACGACACTCGAATGCTGTGCGGCACGCCTACGAAGAACCCACGACTTAAGGATATTCCAGTGCGCATTCCGCAGCCGCAGCCGGATGTACCGATTTCAATCTATGAAATTCAAAAAGGCCTCAAAAGCAGAGCTTTTGATCGCCTGACCGAGAAGGACAAGTAGCATGACGAAACCACGAATTGGATTTATTGGGCTTGGATTGATGGGCGCGGCGATGGTCGGTCGACTTCAAGATCAGGGGTACGAAATCACCGTCCTTGCAAACCGATCGCGCGCCAACGTGGATGCCGCTGTGGCTCGTGGAGCAAGCGAAGTTGGAAGCGCAAAGGATGTTGCTGAAGCCAGCGATATTGTCATGTTGTGTATGGGAACATCCGACCATGTCGAAAGCCGGATGCGGGGCGCGGACGGTGTAATTGCCGGGCTATCTGAAGGTGATGTCGTAATTGACTTCGGAACATCACTGCCCGGATCTACTCGTGCATTGGGAAGCGAAGTGGCTGAGGTCGGCGCGACAATGCTCGATGCACCATTGGGCCGAACACCCGCTCATGCGAAAGACGGGCTCCTCAACATCATGTGTTCCGGAGAAAAAACAGCGTTCGACAAGGTCGAGCCCGTGCTGAGCGATCTTGGCGAAAACGTCTTTCACCTTGGCGACCTTGGCAGCGGCCACACCATCAAATTGATCAACAACTTCTTCGGCATGACTGTGGCAAACGCTATGGCCGAGGCTTTTGCGATGGCTGATGTGATGGGGGTTAATCGCAAAGAACTGTACGATGTCATGGCGGCGGGACCGCTAAAGTCTGGTATGATGGACTTTGTGACCGGCTACGCTCTCGAAGGAGACCCCAACCAACTTGCATTCGCGATCAAAAATGCAGCCAAGGATGTCGGGTATTATACGAAGATGGCCTCGGACGCAGGCGTTGACAGCATCATGTCAAAAAGTGCGCTGACCGGACTGACAAGCGCGATGGATGATGGTCGCTCTGACGACATGGTTTCGCAGATGGTCGACTTCTACGTGAAGCGTTACAAAGGCTGATCCGACCTGTGACGCGCGTTGCCTGCATAGGGGAAGCGATGATCGAACTGTCGATGCAAATCGCATCGGCTTCGGTCTCGGTTGCAGGCGATTCACTGAATACGGCCATCTACCTGAAGCGCTCGGCGCCCGAAATCGATGTCGACTACATTACCCAGCTGGGGGATGACACGTTTTCTGTGCGCATACGCGATTTTATCGCCGCGGAAGGCATCGGCACGGACCGAATTTCAACCGAAGTCGGTGGTCTGCCTGGCCTTTACGCCATTGCGCTGGACGAAAACGGGGAGCGTTCATTCACATATTGGCGGAGCAATTCGGCAGCCCGAAGGATTTTTGCCGACGGAGATTTCTCACGATTAGAAGGGTATGACCTGATCTACTTATCAGGAATATCGATGGCAATTCTTTCGCCAGAGACACGAGAGCGTCTGGTTGACTACCTAAAGTCCTGTGGCATTCCAATTGCATACGATAGCAATCACCGCCCCGCACTTTGGAACAGCCCTGAAGACGCTCAAGCCATCAACAGTGAACTCTGGGGCTTTGCTGCCATCCCTCTACCATCCGTGGATGACGAGATGAAGCTTTTTGGTGAGACCGCAAAACAAGTTAAGGCGCGGTGCAGCAATTTCTCGGGCATCGGGGCTTTGAAATGTGGTGCCGAAGGGCCCCATTCAATTGGTGAAGAGGTCAATCAAGCCTATCCAGAGGTTGCCAAAATCGTTGATACGACCGCTGCCGGTGACAGCTTCAACGGTGGGTATTTGGCTGCAAAACTAACGGGCTCTTCTCAGGCCGACGCGCTTATGGCCGGGCACTTGCTTGCTTCAAGAGTTATTCAAACCCGCGGCGCCATCATTCGGCGATGAGATGAGCAAGGTCAGCACCGCCAATCATCTCCAGCAATGACTTTTTCGAATCGGGATCGTTCGCAGCCTTCGCCAATTCAGTGCCTAGCGGATCTTGCAGTGAACGTCCTGCTGCAGTTTCGGACCGGCAAAAATCCAGCCATGCGACAAGCGCCGACATCAAGGCGGGTGACTGTTCATGTGACGCAATCCGATCACGCATCGTGTCCAAAATGCGATATGGCAACTTTTCCGAGCCATCCATCGCAATCTGTCTTAATCGATGTCGAATGAGAGGATTTTCAAATCGTTCAATAAGGGATTTTGCATACTCGGCAGCTTGATCCTGAATATCTTCCGGCAAAGTTTCGCGAGCTTCCTGCATAAGTGCCGCCGCCATTTCACGAAGAGACGGGTCCGCAATCGCTTGGTGCACAAACTCGTGCCCAGCAAGGGTTCCAGCGTAAGCTAGATATGAATGAGCCCCATTGAGCATGCGCAGCTTGCGGGTTTCGTGGGGACCAACGTCGGAGACTATTTGAGCTCCCGGCCAGTCTGGCCTGTCGGCACTAAACAAATCCTCGATCACCCACTCTTTGAATGGTTCACACGGAACGGCCATTGGATCCTGTGTCTCTGTCCGCAGATCGTCGGTCGTCGCGGGCGTGATACGATCAACCATGGCGTTGGGGAACGAAACTTCGCAGTCGATCGAAAGGCCAGCGGCTGTGGCGAAAGACTGCACGGCATCGCGAAGAACATCGCCGTTCGCATTTCTGTTGTCGCAGGACATCACCGTGACTGGCGTAGATCGTTTTGCCAAGCCCTGTGCGAGGAAACCGATAAGAGTTTTGGGTGTGTCGCCTTCCAGATCGTGCCGAATTTCCGGGTCATCCAAATTGAGTGACCCGTTTGAATTCAGGTGATACCCCTTCTCTGTCACCGTCGCGGAAATGATGTGAACGTCTGGGTCGGTCAGTTCTTCAAGAACAAGTTCAGGTTCCTCGGCAGCGACCAGCACCCGATCTATCACTGAAATCTTTTTGTAACCTATTCCTTGGATCGCGAGCGCGTATGCGAAGTTTTGCGCCGCAAGTCCGTCGCGGACGGTTGCCGTCCGAAGCGAAACTCCGGTAATCGCCCATCCGCCAGCGTCCTGGGTGTATTCCGCCAGATG
>JAPPOI010000358.1 GCA_028818055.1 Boseongicola sp. | reverse complement strand
GCGTCAGCGCTGGCGTAGCCCTCTCCCCCTTTAGGGGGAGGTATTCACTTGGATTTCTGATGGGGGTCTGAAAGCCGCAGAAATCCTCACGTTTCGTCAGGAATCCAGAAATCCAGACAGGAATCCGGCTGGATTTCTGAATTGACCCTAACCGACTGTTTTCATTGAAAGTTTGAATCCAGAGCATGTCTGGACTCCATGGACTCCAGAAATCACAGCCGAGAATTTGCCCCCTATTCATGGTCTATCTCCTCATCGTGATAGACCCAGTTGTGCGGGCTTTCGACCTCCAGAACGGCCCCTGACTGGTGGCACTTGTAATGGGTCGGAAGGAGCTGGTGGACGCTTTGGAAAACCTCACCGGTTTCCTCATCCACAACGTCCTCGGCCTCACCCAACTGCATGCCTTGAACGCAGAGATAGCCGTATCGGGTGCGTGGCAAAGGCGGCAGATCGTGATCTTCCGGATTGCGGAAATATTTGATGTAGCCTTTGGTGGTTAAAACACTGACGCGTTCAGCAATGGTGCTCCGGCCACCCAAACCGGCCCGGTTTTCAAACCGCTCGGCAAATTGGGTCGCGGTGTAAACCCGTCCGCCCAGCGCTTCTTCGAAAAGAACCTGAAGAATGACATCGCGTTTACGCAGACGTTCGGCATCGAGCTTCTCGCCATATTCCTGACGGATCAGCCTCTCCGATGACGGATCAATCTCAATCCATTGGCCACCGTCTTTATCGACGATCTTTGCCGCAAGGGCTGGGCCGTTGCGCAATTCCGTGATGAGCTTGCGTTCAGAGCGCGTTTCATCAGGGCGAAACAGGATCATGCCTGAGCTGTAGTAGCCCCGGAGCGACCCTGCGCCGGAAAGCGCCTGGAACGGATCCTCATCAACCTGTTTCTTTGAAAGCTTGCGGGTATGATGGACGAGAATGATGCCTGCGTCTGGGTCCACGGCGTCACGAAGTTTCTCAACACGATCGCGCAAGAAAAACAACATGGCATTGTTATCGTTCTCACTGGGCCCCGCTTCACCGCCATCAAAGACGTTTCGGATCGGATCAATGACGATGATGTCCAACCCATCGGGGAAGTGCTTTCGGATTAAAGCGCCAACCGTTTCAACGCCCGCTTCATTCAAAATGAGCTTGAGCTGCGGTGTGATGACGAGATTGTCATGGGCTTGGCGGATCACCTCAGGCTGCAACGAGATTTCCTGAAGGCGCTCCCGGAGATAGTGGTATTGGATTTCGGCCTGCAAATAGAAAACGCGCAATGGACGCGGTGGCGTAAAAGATAGAAACTCAATGCCTGCGGCCATGTGAACCAGCCAGCAGAGCAAGAAATCACTTTTGCCGACCTTGGGCGCACCGCCAAAAACCAGCAGACCTGATGGCGTCAAGACGCGGGGTGCAATGATGTCGTCCGGCATGGGAGAGCGATCTCCCAGCAACTGCTTCAGGCTAAAGGCTTGCTCGTTGAACCTCGGGCCAACGATGGATTGACGCGGTGCGTTGGCAATGAAGGCATCCATGTCCATGCCGTCATCGACAGCGTCCGCCGCATCCCACTTTTCCGGTTTATCCAGAGGTGGCATGAGAATGGCGACAGAAAGGACACCGGCTCCAAGAGCAGCCTCGGCAGCAGCTTCAGCGTACTGCCATCCAGCCGCATCCTTATCAGGCCAGATCAAGACCCGTTTTCCACAAAGCGGTGACCAGTCGGTTTTCTCAACCGGAGCCTTGGCCCCGTTCATAGCTGTGGTGGCACAAACGCCCTGACCAATTAAGGCATCTGCCGCCTTCTCGCCTTCAACTAACACCACATCCATGGCGGATTTCATGGCGGGCTGGTTATAAAGCGGTCGCGGATCCGGAGCCTTCATCTTCCGGCATGAAACGTCCCAAGGCCTAAACTGCTTTCCGCTGGGTGGATCATAGCGATAGACACAGGCCAACAGAGCGCCTTCGCCATCAACATAGTCCCACTTGGCTGTCACCGGCCCCAACTCGTCCTTCGGCACGGTACGCTCCGGCTCAACGAGGACAGTTTCAGATCGCGGCTCGCCCAGCCACTGGCGAACGTCATCCAATAACGATGGGAAATCCGATTGGGTGTTGCGCCCTGTTGCTGCAGCCCAAAGTGCGAGCACGTCCCCGCCCTCACCTGTCGCAAAGTCATGCCACATCCCGGCTTTGGGCCCGGACAGCTCAACACTCAGGCTTTCGCCTTTGTTGCCTCGGACATCACCAACCAGGAATTTTCCATGTCGGAAAACACCGGCGGGATAGAGGTAGGACAGAAGGCCACGCAAATTGGCATTGAGCCGCACCTTGATCTCATCAACCGAGAGCCCTGTTTGACGAGCATCGTCTTGGCGCTGGGGGGCAGCTGAATTGAAATCGCGCCAGTCATTAATGTTTACGACCTCATTGCTCATCCGCCGGTTCTCCAGCACCGATCAGACCAGTCGCAGAATTTGCACTCGAAGAAATCAGCCGATTGCGCGATACGGGGCAGCAATTCACCGGCTTCTGTCGCCTGAATGACGCGCACCGCTTTATCGCTCATGCGTTGAGCAAGCCCGCCGTCAAACGCAACCAGCTCATGGTGAAGCTCCGCTGTGTCCTTGTTGATGGCGGTAAACAAAGCCGGGTTTTGAGAAATGCCCGGAACCGAGGCTTCCATATAGGCTTGGTAGGTAGCGATCTGCGCGGCATAAACCGGCTTCGAAACCGTAACCCCGCGTTTGACGGTGTCGTTCCAGGATTTGTTGTTGAGCGATTTGCATTCCCAAAGGGCTGGGAATCCATCCATCATTGGAGCCGCGTTAATAATGCCGTCCACATGACCGCGAATGCGACCACCGGCGACACTGAACCCGAATTGCTCTCCACCAGGCTTGTTGCCTTTGGTCGTATAGAGCTCGAAGCCAGCCTTGCGCAGCCAGTCAATGGCCAGGTCCTCAAAGACGTGACCGGCAGCAAAAATACGCAGGGTTTGCCCATCGAATTCCCGACCATCATCCTTCGGGGCCTGAGCGTATTCGAATTGCAGAGCTCGTTCACAGGCAACGCCAAGACGGGAACCACCGAGATATTGGCGCGGTGCTTGGCTTTGGTTTTCGGCAACCAAAGCCTCATCGATATGAGCGTTCACCTGATCGGTGAATGTTTGGG
>JAPPOI010000369.1:5877-14646 GCA_028818055.1 Boseongicola sp. | reverse complement strand
ATGCGCGCGCTCATCGCGAAGACCTGCACATCATCGCCCGCGCGCATGATCGCGAGCACGTCTATAAACTCTACCAGGCGGGTGCGAATGACATCGTGCGCGAGCTTTTCGACGGATCGCTGAGGGCTGGGCGATATGTTCTGGAGAACATGGGGCTGACCGATGGCGAAGCCGCCCGGATCGAACAGTTCTTCTTCCATAAGGATCGCGAAGGCGTACGCGAATTGGCCGAGCTTTGGGATCCAAACGTTCCGATCTCACAAAACGCCGCCTACATAGAACGATCCAAAGAAATCAACGCTGAATTGGAAACTGCGCTCGTCGAACATCTGGAAGAAGGTCGGCGGGCTAACGCAGACAAAGCGAGCTAGTGGGCGCCGCGCCGGGTCGGTCCAAGTAACGCCGCCAAGGCAAGGATAAGTCCTGAGACGGTGGCAATCATCCCGGCAGCGCTGACAGCATGTGAACCGCCAAACCACAGCGGACCGTAGCCGGCAAACACGAAGCCGAGAACCGCTGAAACAAGCGCGAAAACCACGGACCACGCGACTTGTACGCCCAATCTGTTTGTCATCAGCCGCGCCGCCGCTGGCGGGCATATGAACATCGCAATCACGATAATCGATCCGACCGCGTCAAAAGCCGCGACAGCTGCCAAGGCAGACACAATGACCAGTCCAAGGCCGATCGCGGCCACCGGCAGTCCTAACGTCGCGGCGAAACCTTCATCGAATGTTGAGATCGCCAGTGGACGCCAGAATATCGCCAAGAGGATCAGAATGAGCATCAAAATGAGCGCAATTCGGAACAGTTCGTCTGTCAAGTTGACCAAGGCAGTCCAGTCGACAAGCGAAGACCACCCGGTTGCGTCCAACCAGACCAGGCTTTCCAGATTGCCATAAAGCGCGTGCTCAACATCCAGGTGAACGCCCGAGGTGTCCGAAAGCTCCAACAGCAGCACGCCAGCTGCAAACATCGCCGTGAACGTAACACCCATCGCCGCGCCCGACTCGATGCGGCCATAACGCCGGATGCCTTCAATCATCGCCACCGACAGAATGGCAGCGGCGGCCGCGCCCAACAGCATCGCAGTTGTCGTGATTGCGCCGGACACAAGAAAGGCCACAACGATGCCCGGCAAAACGACATGGCTGATGGCATCACCGATCAGCGCCTGCCGGCGAAGTACAAGGAAATTGCCCGGCAACGCGCACGCTACAGCGGCGAGACACCCGATCAACAGCGGCGTCAGGCTCAATGGAACAAATTCCGCCCCATTCATGACGGCACCTCTTGTGGCGGTCCGATCCGTGAATCCAGAACCGAGATTTGATCCTCGGTCAGAACGTCTTCGATTTGCGTCAGTCCATCGTAACGCGCCGCCGCCATTTCCAGCGCCGGATCCGATCGTGCGACTTCCCACCGCTTTTCATCGCGGAGGACTCGCGCCGCACGCGCTTTTCCTTCGTCCGTCGGGACACCATCAGCGCGCGCAAGCCCCTCTCTGGCGAGCAAACGCAACGTCAAGGGTTCGTAAATTGGCTGGCCCTGCGCCAACGAAACCAGGCCTTGGCGAATGTGGACGCCACGCCGAAAGCGCCATTGGTTCACTGCACTGGAAACCAGTCCGCGCCTTGGTGCCAGCACCATAGACAAAGCAAATCCGGCAAAGGCCACCAACACGATGATCGGGCCGGTCGGCAAGTTCGGTGCGGACGCCGAAATCGCCGCTCCAATCCACCCGGAAAGGCCGCCAATTGCTCCTGCCATCAAAACAACAATCTCCGCCCTGTCGCTCCAAAAGCGTGCCGCCGCAGGCGGGATGATCAAAAGCGCGACAATCAAAATCAGTCCGACGACTTTCAATCCGATCACGGTGACCCCCATCACCAGCGCCATCATGATCAAGTCAGTACGATCCAGGTTCACACCACTCGCGCGGGCGAATTCGCGATCAAATGCGACCATCGTCATCGGACGACGGAACAGATAAACCAATGCGACAGCCAGCAAGCCTCCAGCTGCAATGAGTATCGCATCCGCAAAGAGCATGCCTGCGGTCGATCCTAGCAAGAAGCCTTCAAGCCCGGCCTGTCGTCCAGACGACATCGTCTGGATGACGGTCAACAAGACGATCCCGAAACCAAAGAAAACAGAAAGAACCGCTCCGATCGCGGCGTCTTCCGTCAGTCTTGTCCGTGTCGACAGCCATTGGACCAAGAACAGGCCCAGCGCCGCAGTCACTGCAGAGCCAAACAGAAGACCGGGAAGGTTACGCCCATCCAACCCCAATGAGACCATTACGATGAAGGCCAGGGCTACGCCCGGCAGAGTTGCATGACTGATTGCATCGCTCACCAAGGCGCGTTTCCGGAAGAACAGGAATGTGCCAGTCACACCGGCCGCAACACCCAATAGCGTCGCACCGATCGTTACAAGCGTCGCGTTGTATCCAAGCTGGAAAAAGAGCGCGTTAAAAAACATGCCTTAGATTGCCGCAGGAAGTGCCCCTGCCTGTGCTGTTGCCAGTTTTCCCCCGTATGCTGCCTGCAGCAATTCGTCGGTAAAGGCCTCAGCCACCGGTCCTTCGCTTACCTTGCGAACGTTGAGCAGAAGGACATTGTCGAAATAGTCTTCGACCGTTGACAGGTCGTGGTGGACGGAAACGATTGTCCGGCCTTCGGCACGGAGCTCTTTCAAAACATCGATGATCGCCGTCTCAGTCGCGGCATCTACGCCCGCAAATGGCTCGTCGAGCACATATAGATCAGCATCCTGCGCCAGCGCGCGAGCAAGAAATACCCTTTGTTGCTGGCCACCAGAGAGTTGCCCGATCTGACGGGTCGCAAAATCGGTCATGCCGACACGTTCAAGGCATTGAAGCGCGCGCTTGCGATCCGTTCCGGCTATCCGGCCAAGCAGGCCGACCTTACGGTAAAGACCCATCAAAACGACATCGATCACACGGACCGGAAAATCCCAATCGACACTGGCGCGTTGTGGCACATAGGCGATCCGGTGCATTTGCTCCGAGAGAGGAAGCCCGTGCATGGTCGTTTGCCCGGAAAGCGGCGTGACAATGCCTAGCGCCGCTTTGAGAAGTGTACTTTTGCCAGCTCCATTTGGCCCGACAATGGCCGTCATGCGGCCCTTCTCAAAAGTCGCATCAACCGAGAAGACAGCGGGTTTCTGGTCGTATGACACCGTAAGTCCACGGATCGCGAAAGGGCTCTGTGAAAGCTGGTCGCGCTCCTGAATTTCGGCTTCTTCGCCCGCCACTTTAAGTTCCACGTTCACCACGTTAACTCCCAGCACTCAATTTGCCTGCGAAACCACGCTCTGGCGCAACTCCGCCCAGCGCAGAAGCGATCACGGTCGCGTTGTGATCGATCATTCCAAGATAGGTACCTTCATAGGTTCCAGGCGATCCCATCGCATCCGAGAACAACTCGCCACCAATCTTCAAGTCGTGGCCTTTGGCTGCAGCGCCCTCGATCAGCGCTCGGATGGAGCGGTCGGAGACCGAACTTTCAACGAAAACTGCGCCTATTTCCCGCTCGACAATCATGTCAACGAGCGAGCTAATGCGGCTAATTCCCGCTTCACTTTCGGTCGAAATACCTTGAATACCGACGACATCGAAGCCGTAGGCGCGGCCGAAATAGTTAAAGGCATCATGGGCAGTAACCAAAACGCGTGCGTCTTCTGGCACAGTCGCAAGGATTTCCGTAGCATAAGCGCCGATCTCCTCGACCTGTTTTGTGAAGACGGCCGCGTTTTCGGTGAAGGTCGCTTCGTGCTCAGGCGCAATCGAGATCAGCGCATCCCGGACACTGCCGACGACAGACTGCCACAACACCGGGTCCATCCAGACGTGAGGGTCAAAGCGATCAGCATAATCGTCGTGGGCAACACGGTCTTCAATCGCGACGGCTTCAGCGACGGCAACAACAGGCGTTTTACGCTCTAGATCGTGGAGGAAGTCTTCCATCTGGGCTTCAAGATAAAGACCATTCCAAAGCACAATATCAGCGCGTGCCATGGCAAGGATGTCGGTTCGCGTTTGGCGGTATGCGTGCGGGTCGATGCCCGGCCCCATCAGGCCGACAACTTCACCCAAGTCACCCAGGATTTGCCGTGTTGTGTCAGCGATCATGCCGGTGGTCGCCACAATCCGCAGCCCGCCAGTATTGGCGAACGAGGTCACGGGTAGCGCTGGCACAGCAAGCACCGCGCCCAAGCCAACCAGCATATTTCGACGGTCAATTTTCACGTATATCGGCCATTCGCTTCTTTTCATGCGAATTATTCGCAATCTCATCTACGTATTAAATGAGAACGATTCTCAAAAAGTCAAGAAATCACACTGACTGGATATAGAATTCTTTTGTTTTTTAACGGGATTTCGCTTTTTTCGTCGCATTTGCACGTGGCCCAAGCAGAAACCACGCCAAAAAGCCGATAACCGGAACCAGCAGCAAGATTGTCCAAGTTAGCTTTTTCGTGACCGAAGAACCCGAGCGGATAACGTCCCAGAACGCCCAAACGGCAAACGTCCACGCGATCAGCACGTAGAGTCCAAGATAATCAATCACTACTGTCGTTCCCTTGCGCGTTCGGCACAAACAACGTTTGACCATCAATCATATATGAACCGATTGTCGTTTGCCCTTTGGCCGACACCAGCCATTCTTCCACCAGGCGCACTCCATCCGAGTTCACGTGGGGGTGCCGATCAGGATTGACCGGAATGAAAACATACTGATTGAACAATTCCGGATCGCCCTCGAATACGATCCTCAATTCGCGCTTATTTCCGAAATTCAGCCAACTGGCGCGATCGGTGAGCGTATACGCGTTCATCGCACTGGCGGTGTTCAGGGTTGCCCCCATCCCTGACCCAAGCTCGCGATACCAGCTTCCTGAAACGTCAACTCCGATCTTGGACCAAAGTGACAATTCGCGCTTGTGCGTCCCGCTGTCATCTCCGCGGCTGACGAAGACTGATTTGGAAGTGCTAATCCCAGAAAGCGCGGTCTCGATCACTTCCGCAGCCAAAACCCCGGCTGGGTCCGTGGAAGGGCCAACAATCACGAAGTCGTTGTACATGATCTCTCGGCGATGGGTTCCAAATCCCGCCGCGACGAATTTGTCTTCCGCAGCCCGACTATGCACCAGTACGGCATCCACATCCCCTGCCTCACCCAACCGAAGCGCTTGGCCGGTTCCAACAACAATCAATTGAACTTCGATCCCTGTGTCTTCGCCAATCAAAGGCACAAGGACATCGCTCAAACCAGAATTGTGGAAAGATGTGGTAACAGCCATCCGGACCACACTTTCAGCAGACACGGCGGTTGCGTAAATCAAGGTGAAAGCAAGAGCCAGAATCGTTGAAGGTCGGATCATTCCACAATGTCTCCCTTTAGAAACGCCTGAGCTGCCTCGGTTTTTGGTCCGGCAAAGAAAGTCTCTGACAGTCCCTCTTCGTGTATCTTGCCGTGCATCAGGAAGACAACGTGGTGCGCCAAACGCCGCGCCTGCCCAAGATCGTGCGTTGTCATAATCAACTTGGTTCCATCGCGCTGGGCCGCAATAAGGATCGCTTCAATCTCTCTCTTTGAGCGACCATCAAGGCTGGCCGTCGGTTCATCAAGAAACAGCACCTGGGGTTTGGTGACCAAAGCACGCGCGATCGCCAACTTTTGCTTTTCGCCACCGGACAAGTCATGCGCCATTTGGTCTTTGGCATCAGCCAAGCCAACATTTGTCAAAGCACTCAAGGCTTGATCGGCGGCATCGCTCCGGGAGTACCCCCGCAATTTGAGCGGATACATGACGTTTGCCAGTACTCTGCGGCGCAGCAGTATGGGGGACTGGAACACATATGACTGATGCAGTTCAGCCTCGGAACGTTCGACAGCCCAATCGGAACCACCTGAGGCCAGACGCGCAATGCCGTGACACGCTTTCAGGAACGTCGTTTTTCCGGCGCCGTTTGGACCAAGAACCATTGTTGCGCCACCGGTCGTGATCGCCAGATCAATTGGTCCGAGAATTGGCTTGCCGGCGCGCCGGACTTCGGCCTTCGAAAGGGTCAAAGGCAAGATGTCTACCATCGGCCTCTCCTTTCGGTTCCCGACACCCAGTGGATTGCGATATTAATTGCGATGGCCATCCCAATGAGGATGAACCCAAGTCCCAACGCGAGTGCGAAATTTCCTTTGGACGTCTCAAGGGCGATTGCAGTGGTAAGCACACGGGTCACGTGGTCGATATTGCCCCCAACGATCATGATCGCACCGATTTCACCGATAGCGCGGCCAAATCCGGCAAGAGTCGCAGTTAGAAGTGACCGACGTGCATCCCATGCGAGCGTCTTTATGCGCTGCCACCGAGTCGTGTTCAGCGAAATCAAAAGATCATGATAATCGGCCCAGAGATCACGCAGCGCTTGGTGTGCCACCGATGCAATTAATGGCGTAACAATGATGACCTGCGCGATGATCATTGCCGTTGGCGTAAAGAGCAATCCAAAGACGCCAAAAGGGCCAGATCGGGACAACAACAGGTAGACGATCAATCCCACCACCACAGGGGGCAGACCCATCAATGCATTCAGGATGGCAACTGTCGTACGGCGGTATCTGAAGCGGTTCACTGTCAGCCATGCCGCCAACGGTATTCCAAGTGCGGCGCCAATTACGACAGCAGTCACGGTCACCTGCAGGGACCTTATGGTGATATCCACAAGGTCGGCATCCAAGGTGATAATCAACCAAAACGCCGATGATATGCCCTCCCAGAATTCGGACATGCCGCTCTCGATTAAACCTCCGCCTTCGAAACTGCTGACAATTCGGCTTTAGAAACCGCCACGTCCACTATTTCAAGTTGATTGTCGCTCAGTCACAAGCCGTGACGCAAACTGTCGAGCAAAGATAGTTGACTAGCACCAGTTTTGCGAAAACGGCGGAGGACTTCATGCGTATTGGTTTTATCGGGCTGGGTAATGTTGGCGGCAAACTGGCTGGCAGCATTTTGAGAAATGGTTTTGACCTGTCGGTGCGCGATCTCGACAAGTCGATCGCTCAGCCATTTCTCGATGCCGGAGCCAAATGGGCGGATACACCAGCCGAGATGGCGGCTAACGTTGACTACCTGATCACTTGCCTGCCCTCGCCCGCTGCTTGCGCTGCCGTGATGGAGGGAAAGGACGGTATCCTTGAGGGCATCCACCCGGGTATGATCTGGGCCGAGATGTCGACCACCGATGCCGATGAAGTCAAACGCATGGCGGCGATCGTCGACGCCAAGGGCGGCCATGCCATCGATTGCCCAGTGTCCGGCGGGTGCCACCGCGCCGCAACGGGAAACATCTCGATTTTCGCTGGGTGCGACCGCGAAACATTCGAAAAAGCCCTTCCAGTTCTTACAACACTTGGCAGGCGCGTTCTCCACACCGGTGACGTGGGTTCGGCATCAATCCTGAAGGTGATGACCAACTATCTGGCCACAGCAAATCTGCTGACGTGCTGCGAAGCTTTGGTCACAATGAAGGCTGCGGGATTAGACCTTGCCACCACGTACGAAGCTATCGCCATTTCTTCGGGTACAAGCTTTGTGCACGAAACTGAAAGCCAGGTGATTTTGAACGGCTCCCGGGACATCAATTTTACGATGGATCTTGTGCTGAAGGACATTGGGCTGTTTCACAAAATCGCCGAAGACAACAATGTGCCTTTGGAGATCTCACCCCTTATGATCAACATCTTCAAGGATGGCATGAAGCGCTATGGCGACCGCGCCCAATCAGATGACATCATCCGGCGACTGGAAGAAGCCACCGGGCTTGATATCACTGCCCCTGGATTTCCGCCTGAGATGCTGGACGACGAACCCGAAGAACAAGGTTACGAAGTTGTGGTGAAACGCTAACGTTGCAGGTTTAGCCGGCCACACTACTACGCGACCGGCCGAACCAGTTTTTTATCCCACAACGTTGTGTTCGGGTCCGTAAGGAAACCCTGTGATGTTTTCGTTGCCATCCTTGGTGATGATCAGGATGTCGTGCTCACGATATCCGCCTGCGCCATGCTGACCTTCGGGTATTGTCAGCATTGGTTCCATCGAGATGACCATTCCTGGTTCGAGCACGGTATCGATATCTTCCCGAAGTTCGAGGCCCGCCTCACGTCCATAGTAATGGCTTAGTACTCCAAACGAATGTCCGTATCCAAAAGTGCGATACTGCAGAAGATCTCTTTCGGCGAAGAACTCATTGATTTTGTGTGTGACTTCGGCGCACGAAGCACCAGGTTTTAGCAAGCTCATTCCGTATTCATGGGCCGCAACATTCGCTTCCCAAATCGCCAAGCTGTGCTCATCCACAGTTTCAACGAACAAAGTGCGCTCCAAAGCCGTGTAGTAGCCAGAGATCATTGGAAAAGTATTCAGAGACAGAATGTCGCCCCGCTCCAGAACGCGGCCTGTTACCGGGTTGTGTGCGCCATCTGTGTTGATACCCGATTGGAACCAAACCCACGTGTCTCGATACTCGGCTTCGGGAAACCGCCGTGCAATCTCAAGCTCCATGGCGTCGCGGCCAGCCATTGCCACATCGATCTCGCGCACACCCGTTTTGATGGCTTCTTTGACCGCCCATCCGCCGACATCGGCCGTGGCGGCACCTGCGCGGATCAACTCGATTTCTGCTGGCGACTTGTGAAACCGCTGTCGCATCGTCACCGGCGCGATATCAATTTTTGC
>JAPPOI010000369.1:0-5867 GCA_028818055.1 Boseongicola sp. | reverse complement strand
ATAAATTTTTGCAGAAGGCGTGAGAAATTCGTCCAGCAATGCCATTTGCGATATCGACAAATGATCGCCTTCGAAACCTATCACCTTGCCAGGACCAGCAATCGACGAAATTGCACGCCAGTAGTTGTTTCTCTGCCAATCCGTATATGTGATGTTGTCGCCATAGCACCGCCGCCAGGGTTGGGCTGCGTCGATGCCGGCACTTATCGTCACGCTCTCCGTCGCGGTCACAACTTGCGCGTATGGCCGCCCGAAAGCGCAATACAAAAACCCGGAAAAGTAAGCGACATTATGCATCGATGTGAGGACACAAGCGTCAATGCCTTCATTTGCCATGCTCTTCCTCAGCACTGCCAAGCGCGCTTCATACTCCTCGTCTGAGAACGGCAGAGATTTTTCACCTTGGTGAAAGCGGTAGAAATCCGGACGCGTCGATGCGTCGACCATCATTTTTGAGGTTCCGTCCATAATAGTCTCCTGTTTAGGCCGCTAAGACCGCGAGGAGCGAAGGGACGCCTTCCCTCACCGCAGTTAACGGCAAAGCAAGATCCCGGCGTTCAGGATGGTAATGTTTGGGAGGACCTCAAGTCGGTCGGTGGCGACGCCATCGCCTCTCCCTGATCTTCGTTTAATCCGTTGCCATGCGTGCGATCAAGAAAATTCAGTTGATGCGAGTAATTCGGTGGGTTCGAAGTTCGTGACCGGGCTGAACACTTGCCGTTTTGCCAATAACGGCAATACTGCAAAAATGACTGACGATCCGGATCTTGAAAGCGCCTATGCGCTTGAAACGCCTGAAGATAACAAACGGCTCTATCGAAACTGGGCAGAAACCTATGACTCTGACTTTGTGGAAGCGAAAGGTTTCAGGTTCCCCGCCTTAGTTGCCGAAAGCTATATGAACCAAGGTGGTCATTGGCCTTGTCTGGACGTGGGCTGCGGAACCGGAGCGATCGCAGAACATTTCCCCGATGACGCCGTACTAGACGGTCTCGATATCTCGCCCGAAATGTTGGCCGTCGCCGAACGGAAATCGCGTTATCGCGCGTTGTTCGAGGCCAATCTGAAAGAGCCTCTGGACCTTCCTTCCGGAATATACGCCGGGTTCGTGAGTTCCGGCACTTTCACACACGGACATGTTGGCGCAGAAGCCTTGCCAGAGCTGATCCGAGTTCTGGCGCCCGGTGCCTTGGCCGTCCACACGGTCAAAGCCGATCTTTGGGCGGAACTTGGATTTGAAGAAACGTTCGAGGTCATGACAGGCGACGGTCTGATCACCCGTCCGGTCACCGTCGCTGAGCAGATTTACGAGGATGGATCGGCGCCAGATGGACATCAGGACGACGTCGGGTTGATCGTCAGCTTCCGAAGGCTGTGATCCGCCAATGGCACGCGTCATACTTCTGAACAAACCCTTCGGTGTGCTTAGTCAGTTCACTGACGGAAAGTCGCCAACGGAACGTCCAACGCTCTCTGGTTTTGGGCTTCCCGCCGGAGTTTACGCCGCCGGACGGTTAGATCGCGACAGCGAAGGTCTCTTGGTTCTGACCGACGACGGAAAACTGCAGGCTCGGATCACTTCACCGCGCACACAAATGGAAAAACGGTATTTGGTTCAAGTCGAAGGCGATCCAATGGACGCCGATTTGGAGCCATTGCGGTTCGGCTTGGATTTGAAAGATGGCCGAACGCGACCCGCCAGCGCAAAGTTGATTGATCCGCCTGATCTCTGGCCACGCGACCCTCCGGTGCGGTTCCGCAAATCAGTACCAGACCGGTGGATCGAAGTGACGATCACTGAAGGGCGCAACCGACAAGTCCGACGCATGTGCGCAGCTATTGGGTTTCCATGCTTGCGCCTCGTCCGTTGGCAAGTTGGAAAGTGGCAGTTGGATGGCCTCGCGCCGGGGGAGTGGCGCGAGGCCTAGGCGCTTAGCTATCCGCATCCCCCCAGAGCCGCCACCAGCTCCGTCGCTCCCACCTGTCAATAAAACGCGGCCCCTCGTATCCACGTCTGTCTGCGACACTCTCGCGCCGATCAATTCGGTCTTCAATGACGTCTCGGCGACCGTAATCTACCCGCTCATCGATAATGCTCTCTCGCCGATCGATCCTATCTTCGACACGGTCCAGCCAATTTCGTGGTCCTGCCTCTGCAGCCGTCACCACTAGCGTAGCCGTTGTGCACGCCATAATGCTCAAAATCAGTCGCTTGCTCATGAGGTCCTCCTGGTTCACTCACAAGTTTGAACGCATGACGCGCAGCATTCCGTCGCAAGAACTTGGCTCGCCACGGGCGATTAAATCAAAAACGGGCCGTCGCTGATGCGACGGCCCGATGCACAAAGCTGGGTGCCTATGGCAAATTTTTCCTAGTCTAACTTTGGCAACAAGCTGTCCACCGACGCTTTTGCATCGCCATAGAACATCCGTGTGTTTTCTTTGTAGAACAACGGGTTTTCGATACCCGAGTATCCGGTGCCCTGCCCGCGCTTCGAGACGAACACCTGCTTGGCTTTCCAAACCTCCAACACCGGCATGCCCGCGATTGGCGAGTTCGGATCGTCCTGAGCTGCGGGGTTCACGATGTCGTTCGAGCCAATGACGATGACGACATCCGTTTCCGGAAAGTCTTCGTTGATCTCGTCCATTTCCAGCACGATGTCATAGGGCACCTTCGCTTCCGCCAACAGCACGTTCATGAGTCCCGGCAGACGCCCGGCAACCGGGTGAATGGCAAACCGTACTTCCTTGCCAGCAGCCCGCATTTTCCGCGTCAACTCACTCACCGATTGCTGGGCCTGTGCAACGGCCATGCCGTAGCCCGGCACGATGATGACACTGTCCGCCTCTGCCAACGCAGCGGCAACTCCGTCAGCATCGATTGCAATTTGCTCACCTTCAACCGCCATCTGGTCGCCTTTGGCACCGCCGAAGCCACCCAGAATAACCGAGATGAACGACCGGTTCATGGCTTTACACATGATGTAAGACAGGATCGCACCTGACGAACCTACAAGCGCACCCACGACGATCAGAAGGTCATTGCCAAGCGAGAACCCGATGGCAGCTGCTGCCCAGCCCGAATAGCTGTTCAACATGGACACAACGACTGGCATGTCGGCTCCGCCAATGCCCATGATCAGATGGTAGCCGATGAAAAGCGCGGCCAGTGTCATAAGAACCAGCGTCCAGCTTCCCGATCCACCGAGATACATCATCAGCAACAAAACCGAGAGGATTGCAGCAGCGGCATTCAAAAGGTGTCCGCCAGGAAGCTGCGTTGCTGCGCTGTCGACACGGCCAGACAGTTTTCCATAAGCAATCACTGATCCGGTGAACGTCACCGCACCAATCCAGATACCCAGCACCAGCTCAACCTGCAGGATGGTGATTTCAATCGGGGTCTTTTTTGCGACAAGCTCTGCGAAAACGCCTTCGACACCCTCGCCAGCAGCCTTCGCCGCATCAACCATTCCGATGGTCATATCAGCGGAGCAGCCAACAAATACGGCCGCCAGGCCGACGAGCGAGTGCATGATTGCGACCAACTCGGGCATCTGGGTCATCTCGACCTTGGTCGCAAGTTGATAGCCAACGACCGCGCCAATCGCGATCAGGATGATTGATAGCGGCCACAGTCCGGCGCCCGGGCCGATAAGAGTTGCAACAACCGCAATCGCCATGCCGACAATGCCGTACCAGACCGCACGCTTCGCGCTTTCCTGACCTGACAGACCACCGAGCGAGAAGATGAAAAGAACAGCCGCAACGACGTAGGCAGCGGTGGTAAATCCGAAGTCCATTAGTCCACCCCTACCTTAAGATTTCTGGAACATGGCGAGCATGCGCCGGGTGACAAGGAAGCCACCAAAGATGTTCACGGCCGCCATCAAAATACCCAAGGCCGCAAGTATCATGATCAGCCACGAGCTTGATCCGACTTGCATCAGAGCCCCAAGGATAATGATTGACGAGATCGCGTTCGTTACCGCCATGAGCGGCGTATGCAACGAATGTGAGACGTTCCAGATCACCTGGAAGCCGACAAAGACGCTCAGCACGAAAACGATGAAATGCTGCATGAAGCTTGCCGGGGCCACCAGACCAACCGCAAGGATCGCCGCAGCACCAATTGCCAGAAGACCAACCTGATTGCGGGTCTCTTTCTTGAAGGCCAGCACTTCCTGGGCGCGTTTTTCTTCAGCAGTCAGTTCTTTCGGTGCCGCTTTTGGCTGCGCCGCAATGGCCTGAACTTTCGGAGGCGGCGGCGGATACGTAATCTCGCCAGCATGCGTGACAGTCGCTCCGCGAATGACATCGTCTTCCATGTCGTGAACAACCTGACCATCTTTTTCCGGGGTCAGGTCAGTCATCATGTGACGAATGTTCGTCGAATAAAGCAACGATGATTGCGTCGCCATTCGAGATGGGAAATCTGTATAGCCCACAATGGTCACACCATTGTCCGTGACGATTTTTTCGTCAGCGACGGTGAGCTCGCAGTTGCCACCGCGTTCAGCTGCCAAGTCGACGATCACGCTACCTGGCTTCATCATCTCGACCATATCTTTGGTCCAAAGGACAGGCGCATCGCGGTTCGGAATGAGTGCAGTTGTTATGACGATATCGACGTCCGGTGCGAGTTCACGGAATTTGGCCAGTTGCGCCTCGCGAAACTCCGGGCTGGACGGAGCAGCATAGCCGCCGGTCGCCGCGCCGTCCGTCTGTTCTTCGTTAAACTCGAGGAAAACGAACTCAGCCCCCATCGATTCAATTTGTTCTGCAACCTCGGGGCGGACATCAAAGGCCAGTGTAATGGCGCCCAACGAAGTTGCTGTCCCAATAGCGGCCAAACCGGCGACGCCAGCTCCCACAACCAAAACTTTGGCCGGTGGTACCTTGCCGGCAGCGGTTACCTGACCAGTAAAGAACCGGCCAAAGTTGTTGCCTGCTTCGATTACGGCGCGATACCCGGCGATGTTCGCCATGGACGACAGGGCGTCCATTTTCTGCGCCCGGCTTATGCGCGGCACCATATCCATGGCAATCACGTTCGCGCCACGCGACTTGGCAGTTTCCATCAACGCTTCATTTGCCGCTGGATAGAAAAACGAGATCAGGGTTTGACCCTCGCTCAGCTTCATTGCCTCGTCATCCGTGGGCGGGCGCACTTTCGCGACGACATCAGCATCGTCCCAAATTGCAGATCCGCTAACGATAGTGACGCCAGCTTCCTGATACGCTGCATCTCCAAAGCCAGCCGCCTCTCCGGCGCCCTCTTCGATCAGGCATTCGTAGCCGAGTTTCTGAAGGTCTTTCGCGCTTTGCGGAGTCATCGCAACTCGCGCTTCGCCCGCCGCACTTTCCTTTGGCGCTCCGATCTTCATGAGCGATCCCCTTATCTTTCCGCGTCCGTAAACTTAGGTCGATTTCGCTGGTGTCTAGCGGCGTCGCGCACAAACCTCAATGACGTGAGAGGAATACATTCGTATGCATTTCAGAGCCAACGACGGACGTTTTTTGAGTATTCATCAAATTCTTCAGCGAATGTCTCTCGCAATGCGGCTTCTTCGCCAACGATAAAACGTTGGGTCAAAACCCAAACCAAAACGGGTACCAGACCAAATCCAATAATCGATCCGGTCCAAAACGTCACGCCGGCCAAGATAAGAACATCGGCCAGATAGATTGGGTTTCTGGAAATTCGGAAGATGCCACCGTTGATCATTGCCGAAGGTGTTTGCCGAGGAATGATGCTGGTCTTGGATCGCAAAAACTCCATGGATGCGGCAAGGAAGAGAAACGCGGCGGCCAACCAGAAAACCAATGCCAAAGGCTTTAGCATCGCGAGGTCCAATCGGAAC
>JAPPOI010000277.1 GCA_028818055.1 Boseongicola sp. | reverse complement strand
GTTTTCGAACAGCCCCCAAGGAGGACTCCATGGCTATTAAACATCTCAATCAGATCGAATTGGCCGATCGCTGGAATATCAGTGAGCGCACGCTTGAGCGCTGGCGGTGGACCGGTGAAGGTCCTGCCTATCTCAAAATCGGTGGACGGGTCGTCTACCGGCTCGAAGACGTCGAAGCTTTTGAAGCAGACAACCTCTGCAAAAGCACCACCGAAACCCCGAACGATCTCTATGCGTAAGGGGGCCGCCATGAATATCCCCAACCGCATTCAAATTGATGACCTGAGCGCCATGGAGGTGGCGGACATTGCCTCTCTGCCGGTCGAACAGCTGATCGCATTGCAAGGTGAAATCGCCGAACGCCTCACCATCACAAAGCTGATGAAGGATCGGTTCGACAGTGCTCTTGAGTGCCGTTTTTCCCTTCAGGCGAGAGAAGCCCGCGCAGCCCTCGGCAAAGACACGGGCACGGTTCGCTTCAATGAAGGTCCGGCGCAGGTCGTTGCCGATCTCCCCAAAAAGGTCTCCTGGGACCAATCCCAGCTGGCTCAGCTTGTCGAGCGCATGAAGGCCGAGGGCGATGACCCGGCTGAATACGTCGAGATCACCATCAAGGTTTCCGAACGCAAATACGCCGCCTGGCCGAGCCACATCCGCTCGGCCTTCGAGGGCGCAAGGACCGTGCGTGTCGGCAAACCCTCCTACCAACTCTCCCTGAACGATGAGGTGCAATCATGACCGCCAAGACCAAACTCGAACGCCTGCGCGAAGACAACAGCTATCTCGCGGATCTTCCCGATACCATCCGGATCCCGCCTTTGGGCGATCGCCAGGAAGAGGTGATCAAACCCATTGAGGCGGCGTCCATTGATGACATCGCTTTTGCCCAGTTGGCCCTACAGGCCAAATCTTCCGCTCTTTACGGTAAAATCGATGCGCTGCGTCGGGTCTACGACATGGCCCGCAAGAACGGATCCTTGGGGGCAGACAATGCCCTTGATGCGGTGACTTCGAAGAAGGGGGGCAAGTGATGACGCTCCCCATCATTTCCGCCGATGAACGGTTGTCTGAGCAGCGCGGGATCAAAGGCTGCATCTTCGGAAAATCCGGTATCGGCAAAACCTCACTGCTTTGGACGCTGGAAGCCCAGTCCACCTTGTTCTTCGATTTGGAGGCAGGGGATCTGGCGATCGAAGGCTGGTCCGGGGACACCATTCGCCCTCGCACCTGGATTGAATGCCGTGATTTCGCGGTCTTCATCGGCGGTCCAAACCCGGCCTTGCGTGACGATCAGGTCTATAGCCAGGCCCACTATGACGCGGTTTGTGAGCAGTTTGGCGATCCGGCAGCGCTGGATAAGTACCAGACCGTCTTTATCGACAGCATCACGGTTGCGGGACGTCTGTGTTTCCAATGGGCCAAAGGCCAGCCGCAGGCCGTTTCTGAGCGCACCGGCAAGCCTGACATGCGAGGTGCTTATGGTCTCCACGGCCAGGAGATGATTGCCTGGCTCACGCACCTTCAGCACACCCGTGGCAAGAACGTTTGGTTTGTCGGAATCCTCGACGAGAAGCTCGATGATTTCAATCGCAAGACCTTCGTTCCCCAAATCGACGGCTCCAAGACCGGTAACGAACTCCCCGGCATCGTCGATGAAGTCATCGCCATGGCCGAAGTCAGCCCGGATGGCACGGATCCCTACAGAGCGTTTGTTTGCCACACGCTGAACCCGTTCGGCTTTCCCGCAAAGGATCGCAGCGGTCGGCTGGACCAAATCGAAGAACCCCATCTTGGCCGTCTGATGGAAAAGATCGGCGGCCCCGCAAAACCGGCAGGCGAAAGGCTGACTTTTAGTCGGCCAGTGCCACCTGCCGAGACCCCCAACACTGAAGACGACAAAGGAGCACAGTAATTATGACTGGTGCATGGAACGACTATAACGACGCGGAATCCCAAACATCCTACGACCTGATCCCGAAGGGCACCATTGTGCCGGTAAGGATGACCATCAAACCGGGTGGTTATGACGATCCGGCTCAGGGTTGGACGGGTGGATACGCAACCCACAACGATACGACCGGCTCGGTCTATCTCAACGCCGAGTTTGTCATCCTCGAAGGGCCGTTTGCCAAGCGCAAGGTCTGGAGCCTGATTGGGCTTCGCAGCCTCAAGGGTCCGGAATGGGGCAACATGGGCCGGTCTTTTGTGCGCGGCATTCTGAATTCGTCGCGGGGCCTTTCGGACAAAGACAATTCCCCTCAAGCGCAGGCTGCCCGCCGTATCAACGGTTTTGCGGATCTGGATGGCATTGAATTCCTGGCCAAGATCGATGTTGGCAAGGACGCCAATGGCGATCCAAAAAATGACATCCGGTTTGCGGTGGCTCCCAACAATAAGGATTGGGAAACGTTTAAGACTGGCGGCGGTCTCTGGACGCCAAGCCAATCGGCTGCTGCCCCCACAGCAACCGCACAGCCGACGGCCAATACCAGCACGGAGACGCAACCTGCCGCAAACCCCAATCGTCCGTCCTGGGCTCAATAGGGGAGGCTGGTCATGTTACTCCGTCCCCGCCAGAAAACCTTCGTCGAGCGCAGTGTTCAAGCGCTCGGCGAACACGGCAACACGCTGGCTGTTGCCTCCACCGGATTTGGCAAAACCATAGCGCTGGCCGGTGTCACCGGTCAGTTGCTGAAAGGCAATGATGCCAAGGCCTGTGTCCTTGCCCATCGTGATGAGCTGACAAGCCAGAACGAGGTGAAGTTCAACCGGGTTAATCCGGGTATTAGCACCTCGGTCGTCGATGCAAAAACCAAATCCTGGCAGGGGCGGACCACCTTCGCCATGGTTCCGACCCTGGCACGCAAGTCCAACTTGGCTGCCATGCCCGCGCTTGAGCTTTTGGTGATTGACGAAGCCCATCACGCAGCAGCCGACAGCTACCGCCGGATTATCGATCAGGCCAAGGACAAAAACCCGGACGTCAAAATCTTCGGTGTAACGGCCACCCCCAACCGGGGAGACAAGAAAGGCCTGCGACCGATCTTTTCCAATGTCGCCGATCAGGTGTTCATTGGCGAGTTGGTTGCTTCGGGTTATCTGGTGCCGCCGCGCACCTTCGTGATTGATGTGGGTGCCCAGGAAGCGCTGAAGTCGGTTCGCAAGACCGTTGATGATTTCGACATGATGGCTGTTGACGCCATCA
>JAPPOI010000106.1 GCA_028818055.1 Boseongicola sp. | reverse complement strand
ACGCTCGTGACGGTGAAAAAGAGTTGAATTGATCGATTCTTCCAACGCACGAATCTGTCGAGAAACGGCCGATTGGCTTAAATGCAGCGTATCTCCTGCATGTGTCAGACTGCCTGCATCTGCTACCGCATGAAATATTCTTAGCTTATCCCAGTCCATCTCGATCCAATCTGCTCGCGTTTGCGATAACGTATTCGCAAGAATTTCGTCTGCCTCGCAAGCCTATAATCTTTCCAATTGTTTACCATGTTTTATTTTGTAGGTCAGACAATTTGACCTATATTGGGTTCATCAGAACGGAGGCAGCATGGATCACGGCAAAATCAGTCTTGGCGACAAGTACGATCTTTCCAAAAGTCCTGTTCTGATGAACGGAACGCAGGCTCTGGTCCGCTTGATGATCTTGCAGGCCGCCCGGGACAAAGCAGCGGGCCTGAACACAGCTGGATATGTATCGGGGTATCGCGGATCACCGCTGGGAGCGGTTGATCAGCAAATGACTTTGGCGTCGCAAGAGTTAAAGGCTTCCAATATCAAATTTCAGGCAGGTCTGAACGAGGACCTCGCCGCTACCGCAATCTGGGGAACCCAACAGGCGGAGTTGCGTGGAGAGGGTCAATACGATGGCGTTTTTTCGCTTTGGTATGGCAAAGGACCCGGTGTCGACCGAAGCGGAGATGCACTGAGACACGCAAACATGGCCGGTACATCACCAAACGGCGGTGTTCTGATGGCCATGGGCGATGATCACACCGGGGAAAGCTCAACTACGTGCCATCAATCGGATTGGGCGTTGATGGATGCTTATATTCCGGTCCTGTCGCCAGCGGGCGTCCAAGAGATTTTGGACTATGGTCTCTATGGGTTCGCATTAAGCCGATACTCCGGCCTCTGGGCTGGTCTGAAACTCATGAAGGATACGGTGGAGGTGACATCCGTCGTCGATGGCCGTCCCGATCGTATGACGTTCGAAACCCCGAAGTTTGAAATGCCCGAGGGCGGTTTAAACATCCGTCTGGGCGACCATTGGATTCAGCAAGAAGCCCGCATTATCGACCACAAACGTTTCGCAGCCGAGGCGTTTGCCCGCGCCAATCGGATTGATCGACGAGTTTGGGGTAAGCCCGGAGCCAAGATTGGTTTTGTCGCGGCAGGCAAAAACTGGTTGGACCTGAGCCACGCTCTTAGCCTTCTTGGATTGGACGGAAACAAGGCGGCCGAGCTGGGCATCACCACATACAAAATCGGCCAAACATTCCCCATGGACATGTCGTCATTCCATGATTGGGCGGAAGGTTTGGACCTAATCGTAGTCGTTGAGGAGAAACGAAAACTTATCGAGATCCAAATCAAGGAAGCGATCTTTGATGATCGGCGCGGACGTCGAGTTTACGGTTGGTATAAGGGCGGCGCCGGTAGACTTCACCAAGAAGAGCTATTTCCGACTCGCATGGCCCTTGATCCGGTGATGATTGCCGAAAAAATTGGAGAAATACTGGTTGAGGAAGAAACCGCCACAGACGAAGTCAAAGCCAGACTAGAAAATGTGAAAGCATCCAAGGCTGCTGATAATGCGCCTGAGATTGCTACGCGGACGCCGTATTTCTGTTCGGGATGCCCGCACAATACATCGACCAAGGTTCCGGACGGCAGCCGTGCTTATGCAGGGATTGGCTGCCATATCATGGCGCTTTGGATGGATCGCGAGACAAGTGGCTACACGCATATGGGCGCTGAGGGCGCGAATTGGTTGGGTGAGGCACCATTTTCCAGTCGCGACCATGTTTTTCAGAACATGGGCGATGGCACCTACAACCATTCAGGACTTTTGGCGATCCGGGCAGCGCTGACGACAGACGCCAACATTACCTACAAACTTCTTTACAACGATGCTGTTGCCATGACCGGCGGGCAATCGAACGATGGCAATCTGCCGCCTGATCGAATTGCACGTGAACTGCTCGCCATGGGTGTGAAGAACGTTGCAGTGGTGTTTGACGCCAAAGAAGAACCTATCAGGTCTGACTTTCCCAAAGAGGTCGAATGGCACGAGCGAGTTGCATTACCCGAAGTTCAGAACCGCTACAAATCGCTTAAGGGCGTCTCGGCCATCTTGTTCATTCAAACCTGTGCCGCCGAGAAGCGGCGCAGGCGTAAGCGGGGACAATTTCCCGATCCAGACAGACGAGTCTTCATCAACACTGATATTTGTGAAGGTTGCGGTGACTGTGGGGTTCAATCCAACTGCGTCTCGATTGTTCCTGTGGAAACCGAATTTGGCCGCAAGCGGGCGATCGAACAGTCATCGTGTAACAAGGACTTCTCGTGCCTGAATGGGTTCTGCCCGTCGTTCGTAACCATTGAAGGGGCCACGCCCAAGAAAGGCGCGGGCATTGAGATTGAAACAGGTGACCTGCCAACCCCCGATCTTCCCTCAATTTCTGGAACCCACAACGTCGTCATCACAGGGGTTGGTGGAACCGGCGTTGTCACAATTGGCGCGCTTCTTGCAATGGCCGCTCACGTCGATGGAAAGGGTGCAGGTGTCATGGAAATGGCCGGGCTCGCCCAAAAAGGCGGCGCAGTCCACATTCATTGCCGCCTTGCAAATCGACCGGAAGATATCAGCGCAATTCGTGTCGCGACCGGAGAGACAGATACACTGATTGGCGGTGATTTGGTTGTTTCGGCAGGGTCCAAAACGCTTGGGTTAACGAAACTTGGACAAACCAAAGCGGTGGTCAACAGCCATGAGATCATTACAGGCGACTTCACCCGCGATACCGAGTTTCGCATTCCAGGAGAGCGACTGAGTTTGTCGCTCGAGGCGCGTTTGAAGGACGGTCTTGCGCAATTCGACGCGACGACATTGTCGGCCAAGGTGATGGGTGATGCCATCTACTCCAACATGATCCTTCTTGGCGCGTCCTGGCAGCTGGGGCAGTTGCCGCTGACCGCAGATGCCATTCGGGAGGCCATCCGTCTGAACGGTGCGAAAGTTGATGCAAACCTTAAGGCTTTTGAGATCGGTCGGTGGGCTGCAGTCCACGCGAAAGATGTCGAGGCAATGGTGTCCGGAGATTTGGCTGAATTGCCGAAGACCCTGAATGATCGAATTGCGATACGCGAGGAACATTTGCGTGCCTATCAGGGGGCGCGACTGGTCAAACGCTACCGTAAGCTAGTCGACATGGCACAGGGCGATG
>JAPPOI010000222.1:13325-14723 GCA_028818055.1 Boseongicola sp. | reverse complement strand
GATACGTGATCGGCCTTTTGGTGGCTGCGCTGGGCTGTGCGATGTTGAGCCCACTGGCGGTGGACTATGCCGTTGGGAACGGTCACGGCTGGCCGTTCGTTGAAAGCGCACTTCTAACGGTTCTGGTCGGGGTTTTGATGGCGCTGGCGTCGTCAAACAGTGTTGGCGGGCGGTTGACCATCCAACAAACCTTTCTTTTGACCACGGGCGTTTGGTTCGCGCTGCCGATTTTCGGAGCGTTGCCATTCATGTTGGGCGCGACTGAAGCGTCACCGGCCGACGCCTTTTTTGAGGCGATGTCGGGTCTGACAACAACTGGCTCGACAGTTTTCAGCGATCTCGATGAATTGCCGGAAGGGCTGCTGTTGTGGCGATCAATGCTGCAATGGTTTGGTGGCATCGGCATTATTGTGGTTGCGATGGTCTTTCTGCCCGAACTGCGAGTGGGCGGTATGCAAATCTTCCGCTCGGAAGCCTTTGATACAGCCGGAAAAATCTTGCCACGGGCCGCCGAGATCGCGTCCAGGATTTCGATCGTTTACGTCGTTCTGACCATGCTGTGTGTGCTGGCCTACAGCGGTGTGGGCATGACATTCTTTGATGCGGTGAACCACGCATTCACGACGATATCGACTGGTGGCTTTTCCACGCATGACGCGTCTTTTGGTACTTTCAAGGGCGCGGCAGAATACGTTGCCGTGGTCTTCATGTTACTCGCCAGTCTGCCCTTCGTTCGCTATGTGCAGATGCTGGCGGGTTCGAGCAAACCCCTGTTTGTCGACAGCCAGATACGTGTCTTCTTCGCGGTCATGGTCACGGTAGCAGTCGGGCTTGCGTTTTACCGGATTGCCGTCAACGGATCCGGCGCCGAGACTTCGTTTCGCGAAGCGCTGTTCAATGCCACGTCGATCATGACCGGCACTGGCTATGCGAGCACAGATTATCAACTGTGGGGAGCGCTACCGGTTGCGGTGGTCTTTTTGATCGGATTGATCGGTGGGGGTGCGGGCTCTACTTGCTGTTCTGTCAAGATTTTCCGCTATCAACTTTTGTTTGCGGCAATCGTCACGCAAATTCGGCGCATTCACTCGCCGCATGGGGTGTTCAATCTGAAGTATGAAGGCCGCACCGTGACCGAGGACGTGGTTTCGTCGGTCATGGCGTTTTTTACGATCTTCATTTTCTCAATTGGTGTGCTTTCAATCCTTCTGAGCGCGACAGGGCTGGATTTTGTCACGTCGCTCAGTGGTGCAGCCACTGCGATTGCAAATGTTGGCCCGGGTTTGGGCGATACAATTGGACCGGAAGGCAACTTTGGGTCGTTGAATGATCCCGCAAAATGGCTGCTGTCGGCCGGTATGTTGATTGGCCGTTTGGAACTTCTGGCGGTCTTCGTGA
>JAPPOI010000222.1:0-13315 GCA_028818055.1 Boseongicola sp. | reverse complement strand
ATTTTCACCATTAGATTCTGGAGGGTCTGAGATGCGGCCTTTGGGTGTTGAGCTGGCGGCAATGCTTGCAGCCAGAGGCGTAGACACGATTTTCGGCATTCCTGGCGTTCACAATGTTGAACTCTATCGGGGCATCGAAGAGGCCGGTATTCGTCACGTCCTGACACGCCACGAGCAAGGCGCGGGCTTCATGGCAGATGGATACGCTCGGGCGTCGGGAAAACCCGGTGTCTGCTTCGTTATTTCCGGACCAGGTCTGACCAATATCATGACACCGATGGGGCAGGCGTATTCAGACAGTGTTCCGATGATCGTGATATCAAGCTGCCTGGATGAAACAGCGGCTCGAAAAGGGCAACTTCACCAGATGCGTGACCAAGAGGGCGCCGCGCGAACAGTCTGTGATTGGTCTGAAACGGCGACCACCGCCGAAGCCGCTTACGAACTGATCAACCGTGCGTTTCAGGAGTTTCACTCCGAACGCAAACGTCCCAAGCATATTCAAATTCCAATTAAAGTACTGAGCGCGCCAGCACCCCCGGCCGACTTGTCGAAGATGGCCCTGAGCGATGCGTTTTTTGGTGATGCGCCAGATCTCTTTCAGGTTATTCCACATCTTCTGCGCCAGTCGTCGCGTCCGATTTTGATTTTGGGAGGTGGTGCTGTTGAGGCGGTTCAACCGATTAGATCCGTGTTGGATCGCTGCGCTTTGCCGGTTTTCACCACTTACGCTGGCCGCGGCATCGTTCCAACAGATTATCCGTTCCTTTTCGGCAGTATGTTGGCTCGCCCTGACAGCGCTTCCGTTCTCAAATCCGCTGATTTGATTATCGCTGTAGGAACTGAGTTATCGGAAGTGGATTTGTGGCGCGACCATCTCGGGCACGACTGTCGGATGGTGCACGTCGATATCGATAACGCGTCATTGCGGAACGTTGATGGTGTTTCGATGCGGTTCTCATGCGGGTCGCATAGATTTTTCACAATGCTGGATGCGTCGGGCGACCTACCAAGTTCGTTTGAGTGGACAAAAGAAGACGTGGCAAAAGCGCGTCGGCGGTGGCGGTCAGAGCTTCAGGCAGAGCGGCCCGGCATTCTTCCGGTTTGCGACGCGCTCTCGGCTCGTTTGCCGGACGATACGATGATTTTCTCGGATATGACCCAGTTTGCCTATGCCGCAAAAGAGGTTTGGGATATGCCGCGCCCGGCACATTGGCACCATCCCTTCGGTTTTGGCACGCTAGGATATGCTTTGCCTGCGGCTATTGGTGGGGCCTTGGGCCACGCCGGTCCGGTCTTGGCGATCGCGGGAGACTACGGGCTTCAGTACACCATTCAGGAGCTCGGGACAGCGTCGGAACTTGGTCTTAGTCTGCCGATATTGGTTTGGGACAATAATGCGCTTGGTGAAATCAAAGATTGCATGGTCCGTGCACAGATCGCGCCGAACGCGGTGACGCTGAAAAACCCGCATTGGGAGGCACTCGCGGCTGCTTACGACTGCGCTTACGCGGCTCCAACCAGCGTGTCCGGCTTGTGTGACGTCGTCACAGGGGCTTTCTCTGCCAATAGGCCGACGCTGATCAAGGCAACACCTGATATCAGTTCCAGCAGCTGACCAATACCGTCAGATCGGCCGCCAGAAGGGTCAAGTCCTCTGGTGCCATGCCATTTTCGGCGTCAGACGCCGACGCAGTTAGTCCATTGGCGCTCAGAAACTCGGCAAGGACCGGCGCGTCCAAGGCAAATGCGACGTTCTCTGGCAAGCGGCGCGCACCCTCGACTTGATCCAAAAGCACGCCCATTACCGCGCCAGCATCGTTGAAAACCGGTCCGCCGGCATCGCCAGGTTCGGATGAGACGTCCAAGCGTTGAACCTGTGTATTGCCGTCGAGGCCTTTGATGTCAGCAAACACCCCGTACGTCAGTGACGGTGCGGTAAGCACGCCACCAAAACTATAGCCCGCTACCGCGATATCGGATTGGAGACGCGGCTCAACGGCTGCCAACTCGGCAATCGCCAATGGTGAAAGGGACCGCGATGGCTGTAGAAGCGCAAGTCCCAAGGCGTCATCTGATGCCGTTACGGACGCCTCGACATCTTCATCCAGAGTGATGCGGGTGCATTGTCGCACGGCCTCAGACGTTGTTACGACCGCGCCATTTGCGGCGACATAAAAGCCCGAGCGCGCGCGTTCTGGCCGACGAATATCTAGCCCAGACAGCAGGTCGCGGTCCTGAATGCCGTCACCAACCGAGTCTGGAAGCACGCCGTCGATCACACGAAATGACTTTTGCATGGATGACAGGGCAAGCCTGCGCCGCTTTTCGTCGCCGGTGGGCCAAATCAGCGAATAGCCTTTGACAGTTTCACCGTCGACGCGGGCAAAACTGTAAGATGAAATGTTTGCATTTTCGCCGATAAGAACAAAGTCGCGGCGGCGCAGTTCTCGTGGACCATCAAGCGGCACAATTTCCAGTGTTTGGAGGATGTCATAGAGAGCCGACAGCGTGTCGCGGTCTCCGGTCTGACTTATGAGTAATGCGCGCACCCCATCGTCACTGGATGGGCCGTAGTGCGCGAACGGTGCTTCGTATCTATCGAACTCCACGATGCCCAACGGCAGTTCGATCTCAATCCCGGAATTGGGGTCGGATACGGTTTGCATATTCAGCTCTGTCAAAACGTCTTGATATTCCTGAACCAGCGTCTGACGCTGCAACGTGGTCAAAACACCTGTTGGCTCAAATTGACGGCTTTCCTGCCATGCCGCCATCGCGCGTCTTGTTCCGGGACCGAAAGAAGCGTCGATTGTCGAATTGTAAAACCCGTCGGATTGCAGCGCGATCTGAATGATTTCCCTGTCATCACGACTGAGAAGGCGTTCGCTCGCCCGGGCCTCGGCGACAGTTTCCTCGCCGGGTATCAAAGGTTCGGGCTCTTCGATTACGGTCTCTTCAATCGCGCTGCTCGAGGCCGCGACGTCGCTTCCATAGAACCGTTCGCGAAAGTTCCTGCCGTCTGCAAGAAAAGAGTCGCTTGGAATGGCACGAGATTGCCGCAATCTGATCAGCTGAAGCGTGGCATCTTCTTCAGTGAACGGGCCAAGAACAATGGCATACCATCCGGACCGAAGACGAAACCCGCTGACGTCATCAAGTTGCAATGCGTAGGTGTCGGCGCGCGATAGCGCTTGCTGCTCGTTTGGCTGAGCTTCAATTTGCACCCACGTGTTATTTTGAGCAATAGCGACGGTTGTGGCGCAGATTGCCACCAACGCAAGAAAGGTTGTTCTTAGCCAAATCATAAACCGCGCCTCACCCACGCAACATGTATCCTCTAGCCAAACTATCTAAGTCGACGCGGCTTGCACGTCAAAAGCGAAGTGGCTTCATTGACCACCCCAGTGCTGTTGCCTATTGAGAACGCGAATTTCGACACGGGATTAGGCGCAATGTCCAAGATCGACCGTCCAACAAGCTTTCAGGAGATTATCCTGCGGCTCCAATCCTATTGGGGTGAGAAGGGCTGTGCTGTGCTTCAGCCTTACGACATGGAGGTTGGTGCGGGTACATTCCATCCGGCAACAACCCTGCGCGCGTTGGGCTCAAAGCCGTGGGCGGCGGCTTATGTCCAGCCTTCGCGACGTCCGACCGATGGCCGCTACGGTGAAAACCCGAACAGGTTGCAGCATTATTATCAGTACCAGGTTCTGATTAAGCCTTCGCCTCCTGATCTTCAGGCGCTCTACCTTGGATCGCTCGAAGCAATCGGCATCGATATGGAACTGCACGACATCCGGTTTGTCGAAGACGATTGGGAAAGCCCGACACTTGGAGCTTGGGGCTTGGGCTGGGAAGTCTGGTGCGATGGCATGGAAGTTTCGCAGTTCACATACTTTCAGCAAGTCGGCGGGCATGACTGCAAGCCGGTTTCAGGCGAACTCACCTACGGTCTGGAGCGATTGGCCATGTATGTGCTTGGCATCGATCACGTGATGGACATGCCCTACAACGACCCACAAACGCCAATCGCTCTGACCTATGGCGACGTATTCCGCCAGACCGAGCAAGAGTACAGCCGCTGGAATTTCGATGTCGCGGACACGGACACGCTGTTCAAGCATTTTGAAGATGCCGAGGCCGAGTGCCACCGCATTCTCGATGCTGAAGACGTCGATCCGAAAACAGGGCAGAGGATCGTGATGGCGCACCCGGCATATGATCAATGCATTAAAGCGTCGCATGTGTTCAATTTGCTGGACGCGCGGGGTGTGATCTCGGTGACTGAGCGACAGGCATACATCGGACGCGTCCGTGCACTGGCGAAAGCTTGTGCCGATGCCTTTGTCACCACAGAAGCCGCTGGTGCAGCGGCGTGAACGGTAAGGTAATTGCGGTGGTTTTGGTCGCTTCAGGCCTGATTGCAGGCATCGCGATGTACTATCTTCAGGTATACGGCTTCTACGAGACCATCGAGGCCGGTGATGATGCATTTGTGCAAGTCACAACGGTTTCAACCGGTGAACCCGAGCCAATATTGTTCGAAAACTTCAAGGCGATAGACGCGGATTCCAGCCCGATACGATATCGCGCGTGTTTCGATACATCGTTGTCGTTAGCGTTGATGACCGAAACTTATGAGCTTTACGATGACGCCGAACCGCTAACCGCACCGGCGTGGTTCGACTGCTTTGACGCTGCTGAAGTTGGGCTGGCGTTGGAGGAGGGCAGAGCATTGGCTTTCCTTGGAACCTTCAATGTCCAATACGGCATCGACCGCATTGTCGCTGTGACTGAAGATGGCAAAGGTTTTGTCTGGCATCAGATCAACCATTGCGGAGAGGAAGTTTTCGACGGTAAACCGCCGCCCGAAGGCTGCCCACCGCCGCCGAATTAATCCGGCCCTGAAAGGACCACTACATGCCCGATCTTTTGATCGAATTGTTCTCGGAAGAAATTCCCGCACGCATGCAGGCGCGCGCAGCCGAAGATTTGAAGCGGCTGGTAACGGATGGCTTGGTTGAAGCTGGATTGACCTATGGTGGAGCAGAGGCGTTTGCGACACCGCGCCGTTTGGTTTTAGCAATCGAAGATCTGCTGGGCGAGAGCCCGGCGGTGAAAGAGGAACGCAAAGGCCCGCGCACGGATGCACCTGAAAAGGCACTGGAAGGATTCCTGCGGTCAACTGGTCTGACAAAAGATCAGTTGGAAGCACGCGATGATAAAAAGGGTCAGGTCTGGTTCGCGGTGATTGACAAACCGGGACGTCCGGCCGCCGAGATCATTGCCGAAGTTGTTGAAAAGACGATCCGAAACTTCCCATGGCCAAAATCGATGCGGTGGGGTTCTGGAACGCTTCGCTGGGTTCGTCCGCTTCATTCCATCGTGTGCGTTCTGAGTGATAACGGGGAAGCAAATGTCGTGCCACTCCAGATCGATGGCATCACGGCTGCAGATACGACAAACGGCCATCGCTTCATGGCGCCCGAAGCTATCAAGGTGGCAGGATTCGACGACTACGCCGCAAAACTGAAGCGTGCGCAAGTCGTGTTGTCTGCCGCAGAGCGTGCCGATCGCATTTGGAATGATGCAACTCAAATGGCGTTTGCTCAAGGACTGGAAGTCGTTGAAGATAAAGGTCTTTTGGCCGAAGTGTCTGGTTTGGTCGAATGGCCGGTCGTGTTGATGGGAAGCATCGACGACGCTTTCTTGAACTTACCGCCGGAAGTCCTGCAGACCTCGATGAAAGAGCATCAGAAGTTTTTCTCGGTGAAGGACAAATCGGGGCGGATCGTAAAGTTCGTGACGGTCGCCAACCGAGAAACCGCCGATCATGGCGCGACCATACTGGCAGGTAATCAAAAGGTACTGTCGGCGCGATTGTCGGACGCCAAGTTCTTCTGGGAAAACGATCTGCGTGTGGCGCAAACCAACATCGAAAGTTGGACGGACGCATTGTCGAATGTGACATTCCACAAAAAGCTCGGTTCACAGGCCGATCGAATTGGGAGTGTCGAGACGCTCGCTCGCGAGATTGCCCCGATCGTGGGGGCGGACGTTGACGCCGCCGAGAAGGCAGCGCGGGTCGCAAAAGCCGATTTGTCATCCGAGATGGTTTACGAATTCCCTGAGCTTCAGGGCGTCATGGGCGAATATTATGCCCGTGAGGCGGCATTGGGCGACGACGTCGCCGCGGTGGCGCGCGAACACTATCAGCCGTTGGGTCCTTCGGATGACGTGCCGACCGCACCGCTTTCTGTTGCGGTCGCCTTGGCCGACAAGATTGATACGCTGATTGGATTTTGGGCGATCGACGAAAAGCCAACCGGATCGAAAGACCCTTTCGCTCTGAGACGGGCCGCATTGGGGGTCATTCGTCTGGTTTTGGAAAGCGACCATCGCTTCGGTCTCAAGACGTTCGTTTCTGATGATGACTTGATCGGCTTTTTTCACGACCGCCTTAAAGTTTTTCTTCGTGACCGTGGTATTCGTCACGACGTGATTGATGCATCTCTTGCGATGCCGAACAGCGACGACCTGACATTGCTGGTGAAGCGTGCCGAGGCCTTGCAGTATTTCCTTTCGACGGACGATGGCGAGAACCTGACCCAGGGCTTCAAGCGCGCTTTCAATATTCTGAAGCAAGCCGAAGACAAGGATGGGGTTGAGTACAGTTTTGGTCCTGATCCGAAGTTGGCTGAGACTGACGAAGAAAAGGCGTTGTTTGCCGCGCTCGACGAAGCCGAGGCGAAAATATCGCCTGCGATGGAGGCTGAAGAATTTGCTGCGGCCATGTCGGCGATGGCGACGCTTCGGGCACCGATTGACGCCTTTTTTGAGGCTGTTCAGGTGAACGCCGAAAGCGAGATTCTCCGGCGGAACCGGCTCAATCTTCTTCACCGGATCAGTGCAGCGTGCCAAAGCGTCGCCGATTTGACCAAGATCGAAGGTTAACTTTCTGATATCGCTACATTAATCGCAGATTCTTAACTCACAATCTGGGTGCAAAGCGGGCAGCGCCCCCACATTTGACAGCCAATCTGTCAGAAAATCCGCACAATCCTTGATCGTTATTCATTCCGGCGTATGCTGCGGCCAAAGGAATCGCCGCAGTGCAGAAACTTGTGGAAATAGAAGGATTTTTGACGGTTGATGCGACCGCTCCCTTGGCGATCGGCACCCACGGTGGCCGCGCCAAGTGTCTGCAGCGTCTTATCCGGCTTGACCTTCCGATTCCCACGACTGTTGCATTGTCGTTCGACGCTGTTCGCAAAATCGCAGCAGGTGAAGCGGTAGATACTGACGGTATTCTTGCACCTTTCGGCGAACGGCCATTGATGTCTGTCCGTCCTTCTTCAGAAGACCCAGACTGGGGTGGGCCGGGTGCAATTCTGAACATCGGGATGAATGACGCGCGCCATGCGGACTATGCCAACTTGCTTGGTCACGCCGCAGCCAATCGGCTCTATGCGCGCTTCATTCAAACCTATTCGGTTCAGGTCGCCCGCCTTGATCCTGATCTTTTCGAGGTCGACGACGACACAACGACTGACGCGTTGTATCTGCTGCTTGAAGCTTACGAACGCGAAATGGATGAACCGTTCCCACAGGACCCGGGCCACCAGCTTGCCGACGTCTTGCGGTCGATGGCCCGAGCGTGGGAAGGCACCTCTGCGCGTCTTCTGCGACAAGCGCGTGGCGCACCTGCGGATGCTGGACTTGGACTTGTTGTACAAGCCATGGCTCCCGGTGTAGGCCCGAAAGAAAGCGGTTCTGGCGTCATTCAGTTCGTCTCGTCTTCGACGGGCATGCCTCAAATTACTGGACGCTACCTGAGCCAAAGTCAGGGCCGCGAGGCGTTAAGCGATCAGGGGGCGGTGTTTCTTACGCGAGATGACCGTGGTCCGTCTTTGCAAGATCTTTGTCCGGATGCATTCCAACAATTGGTTGAGTTTGGCGAACGCTGCCGTACCCGGCTTCGCGAAGAAATGCAGATCGAATTCACGATCGATGGTGGAACGCTGAGTGTTCTGGACGCCGTTCGTATTCCAAGGACAGAGCGTGCGGGTGTTCGCATCGCCGTGTCGTTGGCTGAGGATGGGATCATATCCTCGGACGAGGCCGTTCTCCGCGTTGAGCCGAAAGGATTGTCAGAGCTTCTGCACTCGCAAGTTGATGGCGATGCCAGCCGAACGGTTCTGGCACGCGGTATCGCGGCTAGTCCGGGTGCGGCTGTCGGTCGTTTGGTGTTCAGCTCTGCTGCCGCGCAAGCGAGTGCGTCGCAAGGCGAACCTTGCATTCTGGTGCGCCGGGAAACGTCTCCAGAGGACATCCGGGGTATGCACGCGGCTAACGGCGTGCTGACAGAACGGGGCGGAATGACCAGCCATGCGGCGGTGATTGCCCGAGGCCTTGGACTGCCCGGCGTCGTCGGTGTGTCGGATATCACTTTAGACCCACGGCGAAAGACGATCACTCTTGCGGGTGGGGATGTACTGAGCGAAGGCGATTTTGTCACGCTGGATGGATCGACAGGCGAAGTCCTGAAGGGACGGGTTGCATTGCTTGAACCGGCCTTGGATGACGCTTTTAAAACGCTCCTCAGTTGGGCTGATAACGCACGTGATATCGGCGTAAGAGCGAATGCTGACACGCCAGCAGAAGCCCAGATGGCCAGGGCGTTCAATGCAGAAGGCATCGGGCTTTGTCGCACTGAGCATATGTTTTTCGAGCCTAACCGCCTGATCGTCATGCGAGAAATGATCTTCGCTGATACTGCGGAGGATCGTGCGGCAGCGCTTGAGCGTCTTATCCCCATGCAAGTTCAGGATTTTACCGACCTGTTCGACATCATGTCAGGTATGCCGGTTTGCATCAGGCTGTTCGATCCGCCGCTCCACGAATTTTTGCCGACGGATCGAGAGGGGCTGACCGATCTGGCCGATGCGTTGAACCTCCCGGTGTCCCGCGTAACCAGACGCGTTGAATCGTTGAGCGAATTCAATCCGATGCTCGGACTTCGCGGTGTAAGACTTGGCGTAACAATGCCGGAAATCTACGAAGCCCAGGCGCGCGCGATCTTCCTTGCCGTGATCGCAGCGGCGGAGCGTGGAGAGAAGGTAGTGCCCGAGATCATGCTGCCTCTGGTCTCCGCCAAGCGCGAAGTCGAGCTGGTTCAGCATCGGATCGAAGCTGTTGCGGCGGCAGTGAAAACGGAAACGCACGCCGATTTCGAATATGAGCTTGGTGTCATGGTCGAAACGCCTCGTGCTGCGCTACGTGCTCATGAGATTGCGCATCATTGCTCATTTTTGAGCTTCGGCACAAACGACCTGACACAGATGACCTACGGTCTCAGCCGGGATGATGCGGGCAGATTTATGGGCTCGTATGTTCAGAACAACGTTTTCCATGAAGACCCGTTCCACCAGCTTGATCTCGATGGAGTAGGTGAGCTGTTGGCGATTGGTGCCGCGCGCGGTCGCGAAACGACTCCTGATCTGCGGTTGTCAATCTGCGGCGAGCACGGCGGCGATCCGGATGCCATTGCATTTTGCAGATCAGAGAAGTTTGCTTACGTAAGCTGTTCTCCGTTCCGAGTGCCGGCTGCGAGGCTGGCAGCGGCCCATTTGACGCTCAATGATCGCAAATGTGATTAATCCCCTGAATTCAGTTGGATACCGATTGCACATTTTAAGCTAGGCGAGATTCCGCCTAATTATCGCTACCTTCGGGTCACTTTGTTTCCGGCGGCAGACTGGATCTTCTCACTTTGTTCCGATATCGGGACCTCGTTGAAAAGACTTTGCCGCTGGCAGTTTTGGAGGGGGCGGATGATCTATCCCGTTTTTAGGGGATTTGTTGTTGCATGCATTTTGTTTGTTGGCCTGCCTGCTGCGGCCGAAGTGACAGTCAGCACATCAAATAACCCAACCATCGTTTTGAATGATCGGATCGGCAAACTATTGGGCGCCGAACACGATGCATTGGCGTCGCTTGATCCACGCGATGTTACCCGAATGCTTGTCGCTCCCAAGCCGAACAAAGAAGTTGCAAGCGCATATTCGCGCTCTCGATTTGATGCACTGCCAAAAGCACGCGGTGGTCAGAATTGGTCCTGTTTGGCTGAAGCGCTTTACTTCGAAGCACGCGGTGAAAGCGTCAAAGGCATGATCGCCGTGGCCGAAGTTATTCTGAACCGGGTTGATGACCGTCGGTACCCAAGTTCGGTTTGCGGCGTCGTTAACCAAGGCACCGGCCAGAAGTTCAGGTGCCAATTCACCTATACGTGTGATGGTCGCCCCGAAACGATTACCGAGAAAAAAGCTTACGAGCTTGTCGGTAAAGTCGCGCGCGTGATGATGGATGGTGAGCCCAGATCGCTGACAAAGGGTGCCACGCACTATCACACGAAAGCCGTACGTCCGCGTTGGTCTCGTGTATTCCCGCGGACAGCGACCATCGGATTCCATCACTTTTACCGGCAATCGGATCGGCTCGCGCAGCGCTGACGGACTATTTCCAAGTGTTGCAATTTATGCCGGTTGTCGCCGGTTCATTCGTCGTGGACGTTTGAGCTTTTAGAACGTCTTGTGGTATCGTTGCCGCGAGCAGAAAATCCGCAGGGCACAAATAATGACACGAAAGCTCTTTGGCACGGACGGAATCCGTGGCCGCGCAAATCAGTTTCCGATGACTGCCGACCTGGTTTTACAGCTTGGCGCCGCGGCAGGGCGTCATTTCCGTCGCGATGGATCTGCGGCACACCGTGTGGTCATTGGAAAAGACACTCGACTATCCGGCTACATGTTCGAAAACGCGTTGACCGCTGGACTGACCTCCACGGGTATGAATGTTCTGCTTCTCGGTCCAGTTCCGACACCCGCAGTAGGCATGATGGTTCGGTCTATGAGAGCGGACGCTGGCGTGATGATATCCGCCAGCCACAACCAACACAGTGACAATGGCATCAAGTTTTTTGGACCAGATGGATTCAAACTGAGTGATGAAGACGAAGTCACCATCGAAACCAGCCTTGAAGAAGAAATCCGTCCAGCCGATGCCGAAAATATCGGCCGGGCCAAGCGAATTGACGATGGCTTGTATCGCTATGTTGAGCGGGTGAAGTCCACATTCCCGGGAAAATTGCGTTTGGATGGGTTAAAGGTGGTCGTCGATTGCGCAAACGGTGCTGCATACAAGGCCGCACCAGCCGTTTTGTGGGAGCTTGGCGCCGAGGTAATTCCGATTGGTGTGGAGCCAAACGGAACCAACATCAACAAAGGCTGCGGTTCGACCGATACAAGCTTGGCTGCAAAAGCAGTTGTCGATCATGGTGCGGATGTTGCTGTCTGCCTGGACGGTGATGCAGACCGCGTGATGATCCTGGACGAAAACGGTCGAGTGGCCGACGGCGACCAGATCATGGCGCTGTTCGCAGCACGTTGGGCCGAAGAGGAGAGGCTTAGTGGCGGCACATTGGTCGCCACGGTCATGTCGAACCTTGGGCTAGAGCGTTATCTTGGTGCCAAGAACCTGACCCTGCATCGAACAAGTGTAGGCGACCGGTATGTTGTCGAGGCGATGCGCGCAGGTGGCTTCAATCTCGGCGGCGAGCAATCTGGCCACATCGTAATGACCGATTATGCCACCACTGGCGATGGGTTGCTGGCAGGCCTTCAGTTCTTGGCAGAAATGAAACGCACTGGTCAGCCCGCATCAACACTGGCGCAGCGATTTGAACCGGTGCCGCAGCTGCTTAAAAATGTGCGCTACGAACAGGGACATCAGCCCTTAGAGGCAGCGTTGGTACAGGATGCGATCCAGTCGGCAGAAGCGCTTTTGTCAGGGAAGGGACGGCTTTTGATCCGTAAATCGGGGACTGAGCCGCTTATCAGAGTCATGGCCGAGTGTGAGGACGACGGTTTGCTGAACCAAGTGGTAGACGACGTGATCAAAGCCGTCGAAGCGGCGTAGCTAGCGACCGAAAAGGCGCTTCAAGGCACCCCATTGGCTTAGAAAAACTCCAATTAATATCAGAGCCATAGCCAGGAAAAGCGAGGGCGTGACGGCTTCGCTTAGGAACACAACGCCCATCAGCACGGACCACAGGGGCACCTGATAATTCGTCAATGACATGAATACTGGGCCCGCCGTTCTGACGACCGTGATACGCAAAAAGTTTGCTGCGGCCGTTTGGAACAACCCAAGCGTCGCAACCACTGCAATAACGGTAAGCGACGGAACAGGCGGAATACCTTCACTGATCAGTGCAACGATAATTCCGAAGCCTGCGCCAATCCAAAGCGTGACCGCTGAAAAAGCGATTGGGTCAAAAGATGGCATTCGCCGCATCACAACAGTGGAAATGGCGTAGCACGCAGCTCCTCCAACACACGCCAGTCGCCCCCAAAGCTCGCCCGATGCGCCGGTAGATCGCAAGTTCTCGGGGCCGATCAGTACGACGACGCCGACGAAACCGATAGCGAAACCAAGCACACGCCTCAGGGTCAAGCGCTCGCCAGGCAAAAAGAAATGCGCCAACGGCAACACAATCAGAGCCACTGCCGCCATCGAAATGCCGGCGAAACCTGCCGTCACGGTCTGTTGCCCCCAACTGATTAAAGCAAAAGGCAACGTTGTGCTCATGATGCTGACGGCAAATATCGACGCATTGCCTGGGCGATCGCTGGTCGGGAAAAGAGGTTTTGGAAATACCATCCAAACGGCGTGGGTCAGCGCAGCCGCAAGTGTTCCCCGCAATGCTGCGATCCAACTCGGGCCCAGTGCGGCCAGTGCCACTTCATTGAAAATAAAGGATGCACCCCAGACAAACCCAAGGGTCAGGATCATGGCCCAGCTTTTTGCCGTGATGTCAGGTTGCATAATGTGGTCCAATCAAAAAGGGCCCCGGGGAGCTATCCACCGAGGCCCTAATCACAAAGATCGGTAGATCAGTTCTTGGCTTGGTCCACAAGCTTGCCTGCGGAAATCCATGGCATCATGCCACGCAGCTTTTCACCAACTTCTTCAATCTGGTGTGCGTCGTTGATGCGACGCGTTGATTTGAACATCGGCTGGCCAACAGCGTTTTCTGCCATGAAATCACGGACAAAGCGGCCTGTCTGAATGTCGCTCAGGACTTCTTTCATGCGCTTTTTGGTTTCGTCGTAAGGCAGGATACGCGGTCCCGAAACATATTCCCCGTACTCGGCTGTGTTCGAGATCGAGTAGTTCATGTTCGCGATGCCGCCTTCGTAGATCAGGTCGACGATCAGCTTCACTTCGTGCAGGCACTCGAAATAGGCCATCT
>JAPPOI010000216.1 GCA_028818055.1 Boseongicola sp. | reverse complement strand
GCTACACCAGCTTGAGCAGCCTGTACGCCTGCGACCGCGCCTTCAACACCTGACTTGGCAGCTTGAACTCCTGCCAATGCTGATTCAACGGCTGCAGCTGTCTGAGCGACACGGGTTTCCGACGCAAAACCGTCTTCGCTTAGTCGGGATGCAGCATTGTCGTTGATGCGGGCTTCAACCAAAAATGCTTCAGCTTCCGCCAGCCTTGCTTCGGCTTCCGGTAGGCGCGCTTGAGCTTCGCGAAGGCGGGCTTCGGCGTCAGCAAGTGTAATTTCACGTGTTCCCGGGTCCAGCTGACACAGCAAATCGCCTGCGTTTACGAATGCGCCACGGCGCAAGGGGTCTGAAATGATTTGACCGCTTGTTTCCGATCGAACGTCAACCTGACGGGCAGCTTCCGTGCGGCCGCGAAGAATAACGGCGCCATCGATAGCTGAGGCTTCGCTGCGCAATGCGACAACAGCGACGCCTTTAGTATCCTTTTCGGGAGCTGTTTCCGGCGCCTCTGTTGTTTCGGTCGTTGTGACCTCTTCGCTGGCACCATTATTGCCAGAAAACGACAGAAGACGATCACGCTCGAATACAACTGCGTAAAGGACGCCAACCACGATAATCGCGGTGAGAATGGAGAATAGACGCATCTGATGCCTCTTTAACCTTATGCCGACAGAGCCAGTAAATTCTGGTCTCAGTGGTTAATACGCTAAACTGTTTAGTTCAGATTAGTCATTTCTGCCCTTTTTCACAAGATTACAAGGGGCAACGGCAGATTCATGCCTTTGCATTCCGATTTTTGTCGAGATAAGACGACGCCACGCTTATTTTTAAGGCAGCAGGAGCGCGCAGTTGGCCAATCAGGACTCTTTCATCGACGAGGTGACCGAAGAGGTTCGTCGCGACAGATTATACAAAACATTCCGCAAATATGGCTGGATTGCTGTTGTATTGGTGGTTCTGTTGGTCGGAGGCGCCACTTTTCTTGAAATTCGCAAGTCTCAAGCAAACGCGGCTGCGCAGGCAGCCGGAGATGCAGTTTTGGCTGCACTTGAAATTGAAGACGCTTCGGCGCGGCAAGAAGCGCTGGCTGCACTTCAAAACGGTGAAAATGCCGAACGTGACGCGATTGTCGGACTGGCAGCCGCAGATGCGGCTCTTCAGGCAGGAGATCGCGCTTCAGCATTGTCGACATATGAGGCTATCGCAGGAAACAGCAGTCTTTCCGCGTCGTTCCGCGATCTGGCAACCTTGAAACTCGTGCTTGCATCGGGATCAGACATTGCACCCGCAGACCGAATTTCCCAGCTTAACGCCATCACTTTGGGCGCCGGACCATTTCGGTTACTGGCACTGGAGCAGGTCGCGCTGGCGGAGGTCGAGCAGGGCAACCCAGATGCTGCTTTGACGCATCTGCGCGAGATCATTGCAGATGCGACCGTCACACAAGACTTGCGCCGCAGAGCTTCGCAGTTGATTGTGGCCTTGGGTGGCGACCTGACCGGCGGCTAAACCGCTGTAATCGCGTCGGAATGAGGGGCTGTCTTGTGACGAGCAAATTGATCACCGCATCTGTTTTGACGGCAGCTACGCTGGTGTTGGCGTCTTGCGACGAAGACGAGCTGATTTTGGATGGAGAGCGCTTCGATACCCGAGGCGCTCCAATCGCGACAGACATCGAAGATGTTGAGCGCTCGCGGCCGATTTCGCTTGTAGCCCCGGTCACCAATGCAAATTGGACTCACGTTAACGGTTCGGTCGAGCATCGGATTGCTCATCCGTCATTGGACCGTACGCTCTCGCGAGTTTGGTCGGTTCCGATCGGTGAAGGGAATACAAAACGTCAGCGGTTGACGGCTGACCCCGTTGTGGCGGACGGGCGGGTCTTCACATTGGATAGCCAAGCACAGGTCACTGCGTTTACGACAGATGGCAACCTTTTGTGGCAAAGGGACCTCACACCATCGTCTGACGCATCAAATGACGCATCTGGCGGTGGCGTGGCATTCGCGTCTGGTCGTCTCTATGTGACCAGCGGTTTTGGGTCGCTGGCGGTTCTTGATGCCGCAACTGGTGAAACGATTTGGACCCAAGATCTGGAAGCAGCAGCGACAGGAGCACCGACGGTGTTCAATGGTGTTGTTTATCTTGTCACCCGCAATGCAATTGGCTGGGCGCTTGATATCAACAGCGGCCGTATTCTTTGGCAGGTTATTGGCGCCAGCAGCCCAAGTGGTCTGACTGGCGGTCCAGCGCCCGCTATATCAGGGCCTTTGGTGATCTTCCCATTCTCGTCCGGTCAGATGCTGGCAGCCGTGCAAAACACCGGCGCGACCGCTTGGGTTGCCAGTGTTCCGGGACAGAGGCAGGGGCGCGCGTTTTCGCGGATTTCGGATCTCAGTGGTGATCCCGTTGTTGATGGCGATAGAATATTCGCGGGCAATCATTCGGGCCGTGCCGCTGCATTCGATGCATCGACCGGCGTGATGCAATGGACTGCCTCTGAAGGCGCAGTCAATCCGGTTTGGCGTGCCGGAGACTCTGTATTCATGGTGTCCGACGACAACAGGCTAATCCGTTTGGACGCCGAAACCGGCGAAACCGTTTGGTCAGTGGATTTGCCGCTGTTCCTCCGAGAAAGCCAACGCCGACGCAAATCGACTTATGTGCATTTTGGACCAATCTTGGCGGGTGGACAGCTGCTTGTTGCATCTGATGACGGCGTCCTTCGTGCGTTCAGCCCTGAAAGCGGTGCCTTGATTTCCGAAACGGAATTGCCAAATGGCGCAGCACGAAACCCAGTCGTTGCTGGTGGTACCTTGTATCTCATTACGGAAAACGGGCAGCTTCACGCTTTCCGCTGACAAAATTCCCGTGTAAGAGCGCGATCTGATCGCTGCGGCGGAGCAAAAGTCATGTCGTTCACCTTGGCCCTCGTTGGTCGCCCAAATGTTGGAAAATCTACGCTGTTCAACCGTTTGGTTGGCAAACGTCTTGCGTTGGTGGATGACCAGCCTGGCGTGACCCGCGATTTGCGTGAGGGTCCGGCCAAGCTGGGCGATCTGCGCTTTACAGTCATCGATACCGCCGGGTTGGAAGAAGCAACGGACGAGAGCCTTCAAGGGCGTATGCGTCGATTGACAGAACGCGCCGTTGAAATGGCGGATGCTTGCCTGTTCATGATTGATGCGCGCGCAGGCGTACTTCCAGCAGATGAAGTGTTTGCTGATATTCTCAGAAAAAAGTCTGCCCGTGTGATCCTGGCGGCCAATAAGGCCGAGGGAAAAGCGGGCGAAGCGGGCTTGCTTGACGCCTATTCGCTGGGTCTTGGAGAGCCTGTCAGCCTTTCTGCCGAACATGGCGAAGGCATGGGCGAGTTGCTGATGGCCCTTGAACCCATTGCAGCCGAGGCGGAGGAAAAGGCCGCGCTTGTTGAGGCCGAGGCGCCTTTGGTTGATTTGGATGTCTCGGATGAAGGTGGCGAGGAAACTCCGACCCGCGAGATTACGAAAGAGCGGCCGCTTCAAGTTGCCGTTGTTGGAAGACCGAATGCAGGCAAGTCGACGCTAATCAATAAGCTACTTGGCGAGGATCGACTTCTGACCGGTCCGGAAGCTGGCATCACGCGGGACGCTATTTCGCTACCCTTGGATTGGGACGGGCTTCCAGTTCGGATTTTTGACACCGCAGGCATGCGAAAGAAAGCGCGCGTTCAAGAAAAGCTGGAAAAGCTCTCGGTTGCGGACGGATTGCGCGCCGTGAAATTCGCCGAAGTTGTGGTGGTATTGTTGGACGCGGCCATTCCTTTCGAAAGCCAAGACTTGCGGATTGCCGATCTTGCGGAGCGGGAAGGGCGCGCAGTCGTTATCGCGGTCAACAAATGGGACGCAGAAACCGAGAAACAGTCGAAGTTGAACGAACTGCGAGAAGCCTTTGAACGGCTCCTGCCGCAGCTTCGTGGTGCGCCAATGGTGACTGTGTCAGCCAAGACGGGCAAAGGCCTGGATCGACTGCGGGATGCCGTCATCCGCGCGCATGACGTCTGGAACCGCCGCGTACCGACTGCCGCCTTGAACCGATGGCTTACAGGCATGGTCGAGGCACATCCGCCGCCAGCACCAGGCGGGCGGCGCATCCGGCTTCGCTACGCGACTCAGGCCAAGATGCGCCCACCGGGTTTTGTCATCATGTGCTCGCATCCTGACAAATTGAACGCATCCTATAAACGATAGCTTATCAACGGTTTACGGAACGACTTTGATATGCCGGGGACGCCGATCAGGCTGTTCTTCCGCTCGCGCGCGGACAAGAACCCGTACAAAGACAAAAAGAAATCGACGCCGTCCAGATTGCGCAAGCACTTGGGAAAACCGTCTCCCAAATCGTGATCAATCGTTTCATGTTCGGCGATCCCTAGCCGCATCCGTTCTTTAGAATCGGCGGCCATTGGCGTGGCCGAGAGCGGAATTCAGCCGTGGGCGGTGTTTGGCGGGTGCTAACCGTGGCACCCAGCAATCGTTGGCCGGATTACTGCGGTCATGGTCACTTCTGTTGAGGTGCGATCCATCACAAACCACATTCCCTCTCGAAGCTTCTGAACAACTGCGGGCCCGCACCCAAATCAGAGAGGATCGAGACCCATGAAATTTGTAGCAATGACCGTTTCGTCGCTGGCTTTTGCATCGGCGGTGTACGCTCAAACCGCCGTTGAAGATACGAATGCCGACGGCGTTTATTCGATGGAAGAGCTTTTGGTGGCCTTCCCAAGCCTGACCGACGAAATCTTCGCGGAAATAGATGTGAATGATGACGGCGCAGTTGATGCTGAAGAACTTGCCGCAGCTGAAGCTGTTGGTCTGGTGACGTCAGGCTAGCCTGCGGCCTGACTGTCGAAACTGTCGCGGCCGGTGCCTTTCGCCGGTCGCGATTTTTTAGCTTTCGGCCAGCCGCGCGCGAACTTCCTGATATTCTTCGTCACTCTTTAATTCAGCGATGCGCTCGGCATGCAATGTGCAGCAATCGTTGTGTCGCTGCATAAGTTCAGTGTCTGTCTCGAACCGCTTATAAACGTCTCTTGCGCGCTGAATCCCATCAGACAAATCGTGGTTCAGGTGCTCGTTCCGATTGCGTAAGCGCCAATATCGCTCAGATACCTGTTTCCCTGCGACAACAACGTCGCCACGATATCGTTTGACCAGATAGCTATCGAGGGATCGGAGCGCAAAATGCTCAAGCGACACAAGCTCACGTTTGCCACGGCTATCGACGCCGTTCAGTGAGGCATCCTCTGATAAATCCTCAAACGCCTGACCTGAACCGTCAAGCCAAACACCGTCAGGCAGTTCCGGCATCAGGTCTGGTCGATGGTTTCTGATGCGCCAGACGCGGTTGCTGAGGCGGGTCAAGCTTTTGACGCCTGCTCGGGCGCGCCATTTTCCGGGGCGAGGTGTGTCGTGCCAGGGGAAACTTTCGGTTACCCAGCCCGCTTCAAACTCGGTGACGTTGTTTGAACCATGGTTCAGCTCGCACATGGACAGGACGTCAAATGGTTCGACCGCCGCCAAAAGGTCCGTGATGTGACCGTTGCCGACCCGAATGTTTATGAACTCATCAACGTCTGTCGAAAGAAAGAAATCGGCCTCGCGAAACACAGGCATCTGCTGCACGAAATTCAGTGCAAAGGGCTGGAAGTGAGTCTGCTGATAAAAACTGGCGGGGTTGGGCAGATGCGTAATCTCACCCATCGCATCGAGCCGATCCAAAAGCCGATCGGTACCGTCTGTGCAATCGTTTGAGAAAACGACGAAATCAGTGACACCGATGGCCTTGTGCCATGCCAACCATTCAAGAATGAATGGTCCTTCGTCTTTCATACAAGTTGCCAACAGAACGCGTGGGTCGCGTGGTGGCCAAGTTTCGGGCAGCGCGGAAAACGCGCCGGTCGGTTTCGGCACCTCTTCAGGTCTTTCAAAGACATAGACTGTCGAGGGCCGTGACTGTGGATGCGCTACAAAACCTTTTGACTTCAGGATTTCGAGCAATGCGTCGCGGGCAGGCTCGCCATACGCTTTTGGATGTGTCTCGATGACAATGGCTCGGACGCCCGATAGGTCGACGGCATCGAACAGCCCAATCTCGCCGCCCTCAACGTCACAACAAATGACGGTCGGTTCAAAGTCAGCGATTATCCGTTTCAATCCAATCTGAGGCACCTCGACCTCGCGGATATAGGGCCGAGACTCAGGCTCAAATGACGAAGCCCAGAAATCAGCGCGCACAAAGAAAGTTGCGGCCGGACCATCGTCGGGCATGATCATTCCATGGCGAAGTGCCGCATTTTCCACTTCGTTCAAGGTCCAGGTCTCGCGGATCAGCGCAAGAAGATCGGGCTGAGCTTCAATCGACAGCACCGCTCCATTCGGGGCCAACTTGGCGGCAGTTGCCGCAACCAGACCCAAGCCAGCACCCAAATCCAGAACGCGATCATCTTCGCGAACCAAACCTTCGAGGAACATACGCTCGCCAATTTCGTAGCGGCCATTCCTGAGAGGGCGTTCGATGCGCGGTGTAATGATGCTGGGAACGAATGGAACGGAAAGTCCGCGCGAGTCGATGACCTCGTCGTAAGCGAGCTTTTCCTCTGAAACTACTGCTTCTGCGCTCATGCCGCTGCCGTTTGTCCGGACCTTGGTGTTTTTCCCATGATCGGCAATGCCAAGGCCCGGGTCAACGGTCGTTTAGACAAGTTCACCATCTGACGTGATTTGTGTCTTTCCGCCAAGCCATGGACCGAGTGCTTGTGGCAATACGACACCGCCTTCCTCCGTCTGGCCATTTTCGAGCACGGCGATCAAGCAGCGACCAACAGCAAGACCTGATCCATTCAATGTATGAACAAACTGCGGTTTGCCGTTTTCGTCCCGGAACCGGGCATTCATGCGGCGTGCTTGGAAGTCCCCACAAGTCGAAACCGAGCTGATCTCGCGGTAGGTATCCTGACCCGGCAACCAGACTTCGATGTCATGTGTCCGGCGTGCGCCAAAACCCATATCGCCGGTGCAAAGCACAACCGTTCGATAGGGAAGGCCGAGACGCTCAAGAATATCTTCAGCGCAGCGCGTCATTCGCGCCTGTTCTTCGTCCGACTTATCAGGATGGGTGATCGCAACCATTTCCACCTTTTCGAACTGATGTTGTCGGAGCATTCCAGACGTGTCACGGCCGGCGCTTCCTGCTTCGGAACGGAAGCATTGCGTGTGGGCGGTATATCGACGTGGCAAGTAATCGGCATCGATGATGTGACCAGCGACGATATTTGTAAGCGTCACTTCCGAAGTTGGGATAAGCCACTTGCCTTCCCGCGTCTGATAGCTGTCTTCCGCGAACTTTGGCAGCTGACCCGTGCCAAACATCGTCTCGTCGCGAACCAGAACCGGTGTAATGACCTCGGTCATTCCGTTTTCGGTGGTGTGGGTGTCGATCATGAACTGAGCGAGCGCGCGATGCAGACGAGCGACCGCACCGGACATCACGACGAACCGGCTGCCGGATAGCTTCGCCGCGGTCTCAAAATCCATGCCGGGCTTCACGCCTTCGATATCGAAGTGTTCCTTCGGCGTGAAATCGAATTCCTTTGGCTCGCCCCAACGGCGGATTTCAACGTTGTCGTCCTCGTTGGCGCCTTCGGGCACATCGGCGTAAGGCAGATTGGGTAGCCCGACGAGAACTTCGCGCAGCTTCTCGTCCTCGGCCTTGGCGGCTTCTTCCAACGCGGCGATTTCATCTTTCTTGGCTGCGACAAGAGTCCGGAGACGCTCGAACTCGGCTTCATCTCCCCGACCTTTGGCCGCGCCGACTTCCTTGGAAGCCGCATTGCGCTCGGCTTGGGCTGTTTCAGCCTCGGCAATTTTTGAGCGCCGGACTTCATCGATGGCCAGGATCTCTGACGAAGCGCCCGAAATCCCACGCTTGACCATAGCGGCGTCAAAAGCGGCAGGGTTTTCGCGGATGGCGCGAATATCGTGCATTGATCCTCTCCTTCATGTATTCAATGTGGGCGCTATATGGCGGATATTTTCAGGCGATGGAAGCGTCTGAAAAGGCCTTAGTTTTGTCGTTGTTTTCGAATAGCTTAGACCCATGATCGGATTGATCTTCAGAATTGCAATGTTAGGCGGCGCCATCTTTGTGATGTGGAACGTCGTAGAGACCTTTGTGCGTGCGCTTCGCGCCCCCCGAAAAAACCTTAGTCTTTCGAAAGAAGATCGGGACAGTGCGGCCGCCCGCGACATGGTTGCGGCGGCAATGAAAAAACTGACGATCATCAAGTCCGAGATGGCGACGCTGCATGATGGCGACCTTTGGGCATCGACCGAAGAGTTTACAGCTTCGGTTGAAAAACTGAATCAGGCTGTCCTTGCTAATCCGACCGGCCAGCGCCGCGCTCGACGTCATCTGACGCAGTTTCTTTTCGGAGCGAAAAGCGCGACGAAGAAATTTGCCAAGGTTCACGGAATGGCACCCGACGAAAGCCGCAAGGCCAACTTCATCGCTCTGCTGAAGGATCTCACGCAAGTTTTTGACAAAGCGGTCGAGGACTATGCTCGCCCTGACATCGAAGACTTGGAGATTGAGGAAAAGGTTCTTCGAGAACTGGTCGAAAGAACCACAAAAACCGATAAATGACATCGGCATTTCTGGACGACCACTTGCTTGCCAATGTTTGGACCCACAGATAGGGTGCGCGCCAACCTGAATTCGGGTCCATCGGCCCGCGCAACAACAAGGAAAGCCGCGAATGTTCGCAACCCCAGCCTATGCGCAGTCGGCCTCCGGCGGCGGAGACGTATTCACATCGCTCGTCATTCCGATGTTCCTGATTTTCGGGATCATGTACTTCCTTCTGATCCGGCCCCAGCAGAAAAAGCTGAAAGAGCATCAGTCCATGGTCGAAGCTCTTCGTCGTGGTGATCAGGTCGTCACTGCGGGTGGGCTTGTCGGCAAAGTCACCAAAGTGCGCGATGACGACGAAGTCGAGATCGAGTTGGCCAAGGGCGTGAACGTCCGCGTGATCAAGCAAACGATCAGTCAGGTTCGGTCAAAAACCGAACCGGCAAACTCCAACTAAGGGGCAATCATGCTTCAGATTGACGCCTGGAAACGCGTTCTGATCTGGATGGTCTGCGCGTTGGGCATTCTCTTCGCGTTTCCAAACGGTTTTTACGGTCGTGTCGAGATGGCGAACGACGCGAGAGCCGAGATAGAGAAACTCGGGTCGAACGATGTTCGCGGGGCCGCCGCTTCGGTTTGGCCAAGCTGGATGCCTTCAAGCTTGGTAAATCTGGGTCTTGATCTGCGCGGCGGTGCACATCTTTTGGCCGAGGTCGAATTGGACGGCGTTTATGCAGATCGCATGGACGGCCTTTGGCCCGATGTGCGCGCTGCGCTCGTCGAAATCCGCGATGAAGTTGGTTTTGTAGAACGGGTCGAAGGCGGCCCCGAAGACGAGCTAAGGGTTCGCATCAGCCAGCCTGCGGGCCTTCCGGCTGCACTTCAGGCGGTTCGCGCCTTGGCCCAACCGGTCGTTAGCCTGACCGGTGTCGGCGCGGTTGATTTGTCGGTATCAGGCGATGGCAACACCATCACGGTTACTTTGTCCGAAGATGAGCGTGTAGCGACCGACAACCGCACGATGCAGCAGTCGCTGGAAATCATTCGCCGGCGGATCGATCAGGTTGGCACACGGGAACCCACGATTCAGCGTCAGGGACTGGACCGCATTCTGATCCAGGTGCCCGGAATTGGTTCGGCAGCCGAGCTAAAGTCGCTGATCGGCACAACCGCACGACTGACGTTCCATCCCGTTGTTAACGCCGCCGTATCTGCAGACCGCATTCCTGGGCCGGGTGAGACCGTAGTCCAAGATTTGGAGGACGAAGGTCAGTACTTCTTGCTGGAGTCGACTCCGGTGCTTTCAGGGGAAGACCTGACAGATGCGCAGCCGGGTTTTGACCAAAACGGTTTGCCATCCGTCAACTTCCGCTTCAACCCGACGGGTGCGCGGATTTTTGGTCAGTATACGTCCGAAAACGTCGGCGCGCTGTTTGCAACGGTTTTGGATGACAAGGTCATCACGGCACCAAGGATCAATGAGCCGATCACAGGTGGCTCAGGTCAGATCACCGGCAACTTCACAGTCGAAAGTGCAACCGAGCTTGCGGTATTGCTTCGTGCGGGCGCTTTGCCGGCCGAGATGACGTTTGTTGAGGAGCGCACGATCAGTCCCGGATTGGGCCAAGACAGCATCGATGCCGGACGGATCGCCTGCATCGTGGCCTTCATCGCCGTGCTTGTTTTTATGGGCTTGGCCTATGGCCTGTTCGGAATCTTTGCGAACATCGCGCTGTTGATCAACGTTGCGCTGCTGTTTGGTATTCTTTCCGCGATTGGTGCGACGCTCACGTTGCCGGGCATAGCAGGTATCGTACTGACAATCGGTATGGCTGTTGACGCAAACGTGCTTGTGTTCGAGCGGATCAGGGAAGAATTGAAGACCGCGAAGGGTCCGTCGCGCGCGATTGAACTGGGGTATGAGCGCGCACTCAGCGCCATTTTCGATGCCAACATCACCACTTTCATGACGGCATTGATCTTGTTTGCGCTGGGGTCCGGGCCAGTCAAAGGCTTCGCCGTGACTCTGATGATCGGCATCGTGACGTCCGTATTTACTGCGATATTCGTGACGCGGCTAATCATTGTCATGTGGTTTGAGCGGAAACGTCCGCGGACAATTGAGGTGTAATCCATGCGTCTGAGACTTGTTCCCGCTGAAACCAACATCGATTTCTTCCGGTTCTCGAAGATCACCATGGGTTTCTCTATCGTCGCCATGGTGGCGTCCATCGCTCTTTGGCTGGTTGTTGGTCTGAACTTCGGCATCGATTTCCGAGGCGGTACATCCATTCGGACTGAAGCCGTCCAGCCCATCGACGTCGGCGCCTATCGACAGGCCGTTGCACCACTTGGACTAGGCGACGTGTCGATCATTGAAGTGTTCGATCCCAATTTCGGCCCCGATCAGAATGTGACGATGATCCGTATTCAGGCCCAAGAGGGTCAGGAAAGCGTCACGGATGACATTCTGAAAAGTGTCGAAGCGGCGCTGCACGATGTCGACCCAAGCCTGACCTTCACATCTGTCGAATCTGTCGGCCCAAAGGTTTCCGGCGAATTGATACGTACAGCGATCATTGCGGTTTCGGCTGCGCTCGTTGCGATCCTGTTTTATATCTGGCTTCGATTTGAATGGCAGTTTTCAGTGGGCGCTGTGGCGGCTCTCTTTCACGACGTCATTCTGACAATCGGCATTTTCAGTTTGCTTCAGATTCGCTTCGATCTGGCAACAATTGCCGCGCTTTTGACGATTGTCGGGTATTCAATCAACGACACTGTGGTGATCTTTGACCGACTTCGAGAAAATCTTCGGAAATACAAAACCACAGTTCTGAAAGACGTGATGAACCGGTCAGTCAACGAAACGTTGTCGCGTACATTGATGACCAGTGGCACCACGCTGCTGGCGTTGATCGCGCTCTTGGTTCTTGGTGGTGACGTTATCCGAGGCTTTGTCTTTGCCATCACTTGGGGTGTCATTGTCGGTACGTATTCTTCGGTCTACGTGGCCGAAAACGTTGTTCTGATGCTTGGCGTGAAGCGCGATTGGGACAAACCTGATAACTCGGGTGGCGGCGCTGGGACGCAATTCGGCAATGTCGATGCCTGAGCTCGTCGCTCAGGTTCTGGCTTTTGACGGACTGATCTTTCTCGCATTCGGGGCTACTCTGGCCGGCGTTGTTCGTGGTTTTTCGGGTTTCGGGACAGCGATGGTTTACCTGCCGTTTGCTGGCCAAGTCGTGGGCCCATTTGTGGCCCTGACATCCTTGATCATGATGGATTTGGTTGCTCCGTTGATGCATGTTCCGCGTGCGGCTCGCGATGGCCGTTTGTCTGAGGTGTTCAAGCTCGTTATCGGCGTCGCTATCGCAGCGCCGTTGGGCGTGTGGGTGCTGTCGATCAGTCATCCAGACGTCTTTCGGTGGGGCGTTTCGCTAATTGCGTTGACGCTGCTGACCTTACTGCTGTCGGGGTTCCGGTATCATCGGTCCATCTCCAATCCGATGATTTACGGCACCGGGCTTTTGGGTGGATTTCTCACCGGGTCGGTGGGGATGCCCGGGCCGCCAGTCATATTCCTCTACATGGCGTCGTCCTATCCGGTGCAGGTCATTCGCGCGAACAACATGCTCTACCTTATTCTGGCGGACGTGATCTTATTCCTGGTTTTTGCGGTCACCGGGCATCTCACGGCCTTTGCGTTGGCACTGGGCGTTGCGATGATCATTCCATACTCGGCAGGTAACTGGATTGGTGGACGACTGTTTAATCCAAAGTATGACCGCATTTACCGCGCGGCCGCATATGTGCTAATCGCATGTTCGGCCATTTTGGGCCTGCCGATCTGGGATTGATAAGTCTCCATGCGACTGAATGAAGTGACATACAACGACGCATTGCCGGTTGATGGATATGGCGAAGGCTTCTTTCGAATTGGCGGTGAAGCGCGCGAAGCGCCTTTGGCGATACTTCCGACCGGCGTGGCGGCTTGGGGTGGGTACGATGACGTTCAAACGCTGGTTTCAGCTTCAGAAGTCATTGATTTTTGCCTGATCGGGACTGGAAAAGATATTGCGCATATCCCCGCCCAATTCCGCGAGGCCCTCGAGAATGCCGGTATCGGGGTCGAGATCATGTCCAGCCCTCAGGCGTGTCGCACATACAATGTACTGCTGGGCGAGGGGCGCCGCCTCGGTCTTGCAGTGATGCCGGTCTAAGGTTCTATGACTTCTCCGCTTCTTTCGGTTTCCTCGCTTGCCGTGGCGCGTGGCGGTCTATTGATCTTGGACGGAGTGTCTTTTGAGGTTGAAGCAGGCAAGGCGCTAATCCTTCGTGGCCCCAACGGAGCCGGGAAAACCAGCCTACTAAGAACGCTCGCAGGCCTTCAGCCTGCTGCCGGCGGCGAAATCCAGGCAGAACCTGACGCGATCGCATATGCGGCGCACTCTGACGGCTTGAAGGCGACACTGACTGTTGAGGAGAACCTCGCTTTCTGGGCGGGTTTATTTGGCCAAACCGATGTTGCTGATGCCATTGCTAGCTTCGACCTGGAAACTTTGGCAGACCGGGCAGCGCATATGTTGTCTGCCGGCCAGAAGCGGCGTGTCGGGTTGGCAAGGCTGTTGGTCACAGGTCGCCCGCTTTGGTTGTTGGATGAGCCCACGGTTTCGTTGGACGAAGTGGCAAAAACCCAGTTCGTCGAAGCAATCAAGAAGCACCTCGATCGTGGTGGCGCAGCAATAATCGCGACACACATCGATCTTGGTCTGGACGCGCCATCACTGGGCATCGGCCAGTTCCGAGCAACGCAAATTCAGTCCGGATCGTTCGATGAGGCGTTCTCATGATCCAGATTCTGATCCGCGATCTGAAAGTAGCGATCCGCGCTGGTGGCGGTTTCGGCCTGGCGCTGGCCTTCTTTCTCATCGTAGTTGTCATGGTTCCCTTCAGCCTTGGACCGGATACCGCCGTGCTTCCGCGGATTGCGGCTGGTGTCTTGTGGCTTGGTGCTTTGTTGGCATGTTTGCTGTCACTCGATCGTATCTTTGCGAACGACTGGGACGATGGGACGCTTGAGTTGCTCGCGACCGCGCCGCTGCCACTTGAGGGCTTGGTGGCAATCAAGGCTTTGAGCCACTGGATTGTGACCGGGCTTCCGTTGACCGTGGCAGCGCCCTTTCTTGGGTTCTTTCTGAATTTGCCGGGGCCGGGGTATATGTGGATGTTTGTTTCGCTGTTGGTGGGTACGCCGGCGCTTAGCATCATCGGCGCTTTTGGCGCTGCATTGACTGTCGGGTTGAAGCGAGGAGGGTTGCTCTTGTCGCTGTTGGTATTGCCGCTTTATATTCCCACGCTGATCTTCGGTGCCGATGTTGTGCGTCGTGGTATCGAGGATCTTGGACCAAACACGCCGCTTACTCTGCTATTCGCAATCACAGCGGGGGCTTGGGCGCTTTTGCCGTTTGCCGGAGCGGCCGTGCTCCGCGTCAATCTGCGCTAGCAGCTGAGCTTGTGAGACATCCTCAGGAAGGTTAACAAACACAAATGTCGCTATGGGATTATGCAAATCCGCGCCGTTTTCTAAGCGTTGCAGATCGGGTCGAACGACCCATCTTCTGGCTGTCGCTTGTGTTGATTGTCATCGGTCTTGTGTGGGGGTTCTTCTTTACACCGGACGACTTCCGTCAGGGATCAACCGTCAAGATCATCTACCTGCACGTCCCTTCGGCGATGATGGCCATCAACATCTGGGGCATGATGCTGGTAACCTCTCTGGTCTGGCTCATTCGACGCCACCACGTCAGTGCTTTGGCCGCCAAGGCCGCGGCTCCCATTGGTGTCACCATGACTTTGATGGCGTTATTCACCGGGGCGATCTGGGGCCTTCCGATGTGGGGGACGTATTGGGTTTGGGACGCGCGACTGACATCGTTCTTGATCTTGTTCCTCTTCTACATCGGCTACATGGCTCTCTGGTCTGCCATCGAAGACCCGGATACTGCTGCTGACCTGACAAGCATCCTTTGCCTCGTGGGCTGTGTATTTGCGCTGATGTCGCGCTATGCGGTCAACTTCTGGAGC
>JAPPOI010000380.1 GCA_028818055.1 Boseongicola sp. | reverse complement strand
ATCGACCGGGCACACCTCGACGCAGTCGGTGTACTTGCAGGCGATACAACTGTCGTTGACGATATACGTCATGTGATGCCTCTTCTCTTCGCAGCGCGACCGAGGCTGCGTATCTCAGCCAATCGTTTCATTCAAGCGGGTCCAGGCCGGAAAGACGTGCATTGCGACGATCTTTCTTACTTGGCCGACCTTTTCCTTCAAACCGTGGATTTCGAGGAACAGGATCCCGCTTGGGCGTGTGATCGATGTACAGCGCCTGCGCCTCAGGCGCCGGTCCCCTGCGTGTTGCCAAGGCAATGACTTCAATCACCCTGATTTGACGCGCTTGTGGAAACGTCAGTGTTTGACCGGCGCGCAGCGAAAAGGCCGGTTTTGACACGCGCTGTCCGTCGACACGCACATGACCGCCCGAGACCAGTTTCGTCGCAAGACTGCGCGTCTTGAAAAAGCGCGCATGCCACAGCCACTGATCCAGACGCTGCGTTTCTGCGGGTTGGTCACTCAGGTGTCTTTGCCCTTCAAGCCCATGAGCGCTTGTGCAAACGGGTTGTCGGGGTCGATGCGGTCTTTTTTCGGTGGCCGCGACTCGAAGTTCCGAGCACGTCCGGCACCGTCGCCTCTGGGCTTGCCCTTGCCTTTCGGCTTGCCGCCCTTCTTGCCCTTTGGCTGCGCACCATCACGTCTGGGTGGACGGCGTTGTCCACCCCACGTGAAGGTGTAGAACACCTCGATCCGATCCTCAGGAGCTTCAGGCTCGGTGCCTTCGCTGTCGGTGGCTACTGGCTCTGCAGGCTCAGCTGGTGCTTCAGCAACCGGCTGTTCTTCTTCTGGAGCAGGCTGTTTCTCCGCCTCTTCGCTCTCTGTCGCAGTGGCATCTTCTGGCGCTGCCGCAACCTCGGCTTGGACCACGGGTTTGTCGCGCTCACCGCGAACAGCCTTGTAGCCAAGCCCTTGCATCAAGTCGGCGAACATTTCGAGCGTCATGCCGGTGATCGATAGCATATCCGGGTTGGCTTCAAACCCACCACGGCTGTCTTCTTTGCGCAGCATATCGGCAAGGCGTTCCAGCATGTCGATCCGAATGGCACGCTCTCCGGCGGGTTTGTAACCCGACATCAAAACGGCGGCCTCGTCCGAGCCATCGGGCTTGGGAACAGTCACCAATCCAGGCGGCGGGCTTTCGGGGAACGTATCCAAGTCTTTCGACAATGCCCAAAGAACCAGTCGCAGACGTGTTGGTGCAGGTTTCAAAAGAAGCGGAGCAAAGATCGTAAACTGACCGAACCGAACACCGTGCTTACGCAACAGGCCGCGCGCATCCTGATCAAGTGCTTTGACATCGTCCGCGACGTCACGACGATCGAGAACACCATATCCTTCGATCAAGCGGAAACCGAAACCCCGCGCCAATCCCGTGAGGGCTTCATCCCTTTGGATGTTGAAGAGAGGCTCAAACAGCGCAGCAACGCGACGATCAATAAAATGCTGGAGACGCCGTTCGATTTTTTCAATGACGTCTGCTCCGGCTTCGTCGTCAGCAAAGGCTTTAACGCGAGGTTTCAAAGGATCATCGCCAGCGACAAGCTTGCCGACGGCGTGTTCACCCCACATCAGGCCACCCTGTTCGGTGAAATCCATTTCAGTGTCAGGTGCGTTGTAAAAGCGGTCAGCGCGCAAATTGAATTCGGGCGCAAGCGCCTGAATAGCTGCCGCACGCACAGTTTTGGCTTCATCGCCAGTGGCGGATGCATCCTGGTGAAACCGGAACCCCTCCAGACGACCGACGAATTGTCCTTCGACGGTCACCTCACCCTTATCATTTACTTCGGCCACCAGGCCCTCCTTTTGCTTCAACCGGCGAAGCAAGACGCTTGTCCGCCGGTCGACGAATCTTTGGGTCAAACGCTCGTGAAGTGCATCTGACAGGCGGTCTTCTACCGCGCGAGTCGTGTCACGCCAATGACTTTCATCACGGCACCACCCTTTGCGTTGCGCGACATAAGTCCATGTGCGCACGTAAGCGAGCCGTTTTGACAGCGCATCAATGTCGCCATCGACCCGGTCAATGCGCTGAACTTGCCCCGCGAGCCAATCTTCCGAAACCTCTCCGAACTGGTGCAAATCGCAGAAAATGCGTTCCAGCAAGTCGGCGTGTTCTTGCGGGCTGATACCGCGAAAATCCGGTATGCGGCACACATCCCAAAGAAGCCGGATCGCTGCACCGTCGGTTGCCCGCGCTTTCACCTCGGTCACTTCCGAAAGTGATTTCAAGACTGCCAGATCATCGGCTTCGCGAGCACGGGCATGCCATGTGTCTTCGGGCGCACGCTCTAAACTGGTGATCAGCCGATCGAGCGAGCCGAATTCGAGGGACGAGTTTCGCCACTGCAGCTTCTTGATCGGGGTGAAACGATGCGAAGTTATGGACTCGACAACTTCGTCATCCAACGGGTGCGCCTCGCCTGTGACACCGAATGTTCCGTCGGTTTTGTAACGACCGGCACGGCCTGCGATTTGTGCCAATTCGTTTGGCTGCAATTCGCGCATGCGGCGGCCATCAAACTTACGGAGCCCCGAGAACGCGACGTGGGTGATATCGAGGTTCAACCCCATCCCGATTGCATCCGTGGCGACCAGATAGTCGACATCGCCGTTCTGATACATGTCGACCTGCGCGTTCCGTGTTCGTGGGCTAAGTGCGCCCATGACCACGGCCGCGCCGCCTTTCTGTCGGCGGATCAGTTCGGCAATGGCATATACGTTTTCGACCGAGAACCCGACGATGGCCGCACGTGCCGGCATACGGCTGATTTTCTTGGAGCCGGTATAGGACAGCTCTGAAAATCGTTCCCGATATAAGAACTGCGCGTTCGGCACCTGCGCCGCAATTGCAGGACGCATTGTATCAGCGCCGAGAAAAAGCGTTTCGTGCTGACCGCGGGCACCGAGCAAGCGTTCGGTAAAGACGTGCCCACGCTCGGGATCAGCGCAGAGTTGGATTTCATCGACGGCAACGAAATCTGCGCCAAGACCTTCTGGCATCGCTTCAGTGGTACAGACCCAATACTGGGTGCGAGGCGGCACAATGCGTTCTTCGCCAGTGACGAGAGCGACGACCGATGGTCCGCGCATTTCGACAATGCGGTCATAGACTTCGCGGGCAAGTAATCGAAGGGGAAGGCCAATGACACCAGTGCGATAGGCCAGCATCCGCTCGATCGCATAATGCGTTTTGCCGGTATTGGTCGGCCCCAAAACGGCGGTTACGCGGCCTTTATTTTGCGACATTGTCGCGCCTCACCTTAAACTCATAGTCTTAAAGCGGATGGCCAATCATGGAGCAAGCTATGTTTAAGAGTTATTCGTCAGCTGTCTGCTGGCGCGATTAACGCTGCGACAATGGCTTTTGCACTGTCCGAATTCCATTCGGCATCGCCACGCATCCGTGCAATTTCCTGGCCTTCGGGATTCAGGATCACCGTGATCGGAAGACCAAGTACGCCCATGTCGCGTGCCAAAGCAGAACTTGGGTCCAGATACTTTGGCAAGTTTTCGACCCCGATCTCGTCAAAGAAACGATCAATGGCTGGAAGCGGGTTTCGGCCGGTCGCAATAGTCACGATTTCGAAGGTGTCTCCGCCAAACTCGGCCTGAAGCTCGGACAACTGGGGCATTTCTTTGCGGCATGGTGCGCACCATGTCGCCCAAAAATTCACAACGACATATTTGCCCTGAAAGTCAGCCAGCGTCATTTCCGAACCGCCGGGATCGGTGAATGTCTTGTCTGAAACCGGTTGTGCCTCGCTGAAGATGAGTTTCTTCATGGTGCCTTCGCGCAGACTTTCGGCCTTTGCGATATCAGCGTGCGCCGCATTTGCACCAAGCGCGAGGGCCGTGTAGAGGACGGCGAGAAACAAACGCATGTCTTCCTCCGAAGGACGTATTCATGACTGACAGCGCAAATTCGATGTGGGGTGGCCGGTTCGCCGCCGGTCCGGACGCGATCATGGAGGCTATCAATGCCTCGATCGGGTTCGACCAGCGCCTTGCCGCCCAAGATATCGAGGGCTCGCGCGCCCACGCCGCCATGCTTGCGGCCACAGGCATCATAGAAGCTAGCGATGCCGAGGCGATCCGGGAAGGCCTGCTCACAGTCTTGTCAGAAATTGAAGCAGGAACATTCCAGTTCTCGACGGCGTTGGAAGACATCCACATGAACGTGGAATCGCGTTTGAAAGAGCTGATTGGTGAACCAGCCGGTCGCCTGCACACGGCGCGGAGCCGAAATGACCAGGTGGCATTGGATTTTCGCATGTGGGTCCGCGATCAATGCGACGTTGCTTCAAACGGCATCGCTGCCCTTCAAAAAGCCCTTTTGGCGCAGGCCGAAACCGGCGCGGACTGGGTGATGCCGGGGTTCACACACTTGCAAACTGCCCAGCCGGTAACCTGGGGCCATCACATGATGGCGTATGTCGAGATGTTGGGGCGTGATGCCAGCAGATTTGCTGACGCGCGCGCTCGGATGAATGAATCGCCACTTGGCGCGGCCGCTTTGGCGGGGACATCGTTTCCAATTGATCGGAACATGACTGCCAAAGAGCTTGGGTTTGACCGACCATCAGCAAATTCGCTGGATGCAGTTGCCGATCGTGATTTTGCTTTGGAGTTTCTCGCAGCCGCATCCATTTGTGCGATGCACTTGAGCCGGCTTGCTGAAGAATTGGTGATCTGGTCATCCGCTCAATTTCGGTTCGTCGCGATGTCGGATCGGTTTTCTACCGGCTCTTCCATCATGCCGCAGAAGAAGAACCCGGATGCGGCGGAGCTGGTGCGCGCCAAAATCGGGCGGATTCTTGGTGCCACGGTCGGTCTGTTCACGGTGATGAAGGGGCTTCCTTTGACCTACTCAAAGGACATGCAGGAAGACAAGGAACAGGTCTTTGATGCAGCCGATAACCTGATGCTGGCCCTAGCTGCGATGGAAGGCATGGTCGGCGACATGTCGGCCAACCCCGACGCGTTACGTTCTGCCGCGTCGTCCGGATTTTCCACCGCGACCGATCTGGCAGATTGGCTGGTGCGGGAAGCGGGCTTGCCTTTCCGCGACGCGCACCACGTAACAGGGCGTTTGGTGGCTCTGGCCGAGGACAAAGGTTGCGATTTGCCCGAGTTGTCGCTGGACGAGATGAAATCCGCTCACGATGCGATCACGGATGGGGTATTTGACGTGCTGGGAGTGGACAACTCGGTCCGGAGCCGCACATCATACGGTGGTACGGCGCCCGATCAGGTGCGGGCTCAGATTGCGCGCTGGAAAACGCAACTGGAGGACTGACTTCATGAAGTGGATTGCGCTTTTGGCCGTTTTGACAGTGGCCGCGTGTGAAAACCCGCAACTTGGCATCGGAGCAACATTTTCAGGGAGCGGCGTCAGTGTTTCACCCACCGTTTCTGGTGATGTTGGCGATGTGAAAGTATCGGTGAGCGGATGAGACGGCTTGCATTTCTGACCTTGATCGCACTTGCCGCCTGCGGCTCTGACGGGGAACCTAAACCGGTTGAGGGCGGGATAACGGTGTCGGGCGAAGCGCGCATCGGGATCGCAAAGGCCAACTGATGTCGCCACTGCGTGCACTTTACCTTGGCCTTGCCATTTGGGGTGCCATCCATCCGATGTACTATTTCGTAACCTATATGCGTGAAACCGGGACTGGACTGTCCGGCCTGATCGACGCCTGGTACGTAAATGCATCAACCACAGGCCTAACCTGGGACCTGACGATTGCGGCGATTGCTTTGACGCTTTGGATCGTGGCAGAAACGTGGGTTCGAAAGAATTGGCTGGCTCTATTGGGCATTCCGGCAACGTGGTGCATTGGTGTCAGCTGTGGACTGCCGCTGTATCTGTTTTTGAGGACGCGAGGCCTCGACTGAAATGACAAACACTTTGTACAAGGGCGATCTGCCCGATGATCTGGATCTGGGTGATATGGTCGCCATCGATTGCGAGACGATGGGATTGAACCCACATCGTGATCGGCTGTGTCTGGTGCAAATGTCATCCGGCGACGGCAACGCCCATCTGGTACAGATCGAGAAAGGCCAGACATCCGCACCAAATCTTGAGCGGATGCTGACAGACCCGAAAGTGTTGAAGCTGTTTCATTTCGGGCGGTTCGACATCGCGGCGCTGTATCACACCTTTGGTGCGCTCACCGGCCCGGTCTATTGCACCAAGATCGCATCGAAGCTTGTGCGCACCTACACCGATCGGCACGGTCTGAAGAATTTGTTGGACGAGCTTCTGAAGGTCGATATCTCGAAACTTCAGCAGATGAGCGACTGGGGTGCGGCAGATTTGACGGACGCGCAGTTGGATTATGCTGCTTCGGATGTTCTCTACCTGCATGCGCTTCGCGAAAAGCTGAATGAGCGGCTTGAACGCGAAGGACGCACCGATTTGGCACAAGCGGCATTTGATTTTCTTCCGACACGTGCGCGGCTTGATTTGGCCGGTTGGCCTGAAATCGACATCTTTTCGCATTAACAAGCTCTGGCAGGCATTCGCCGAGACGATTGCCTGACGGTTCAGAATTGGAGATCGGGGGTCTATGTAATCCACCATGGTCGCCCAGCGCATGACATACTCGCGTTTCGTTTTTTGGCTGAAGGTTCTTCTTCCGCTGGCCGCGCTGGCGTTGTTGTCGACCTTGTTTTTGATTGCCGAAACGCTGGACCCAGAAAAGGCCATTCCGTACGCAGAAGTCGATGTAGAAAGAATTCTGAGTGAGCAGGGCATAACGCGCCCTCGATTTGGTGGTGTGACTGCCGATGGGGCAAGTGTGACCGTCGCCGCAAGTTCGGTTCGACCCGTTGAAGGCAATAACACCCGACTTCTGGGATCAGATCTGGAAGGCCACGTCGAGCTTCCCTCGGGAACCAGAATTGACGTTGAAAGCCCCGAAGGACTGGTCGATGGTACCGAGAGCGAGGCGCGCCTGATGGGTGGCGCCAAACTGACCACGTCGCAGGGGTATCAGATTGAGACCGCCCAAATCAGAATGGCAATTGGGGCGGTCGCTGTGACCTCGGAAGGGCCTCTTACGGGCCAAGGGCCTTTGGGCGAGATCGAAGCGGGGAATGTCACGCTTGAGCAAAACCAGGCCGATGGTGGCTATCTTCTTGTTTTCAACGAAGGCGTGCGCCTGATATACCGGCCTCAACCCTAATGGAGCAGTATTCGTGGCGATTTTGAAGTCCATGTTCAGTGCGTGCGTTATCGGCCTTTCACTGGCCTCGGTCGCATGGGCACAGAGCACATCCATTTCATTGGGAACTTCCGCCTTTGACAGCAGCCTGCCTGTTGAAATGTCAGCGGATGCATTGAGCGTTGATCAATCCAGCGGAAAAGCTATTTTTGATGGCAATGTTCTGGTCGTTCAGGGCGATGTCCGCATGTCAGCCGGCAAGGTCGAGATCATTTATAAGACCGACGGAAACGCCGGTAACGGCATCGAACAGCTTCAAGCAACTGGCGGTGTAACATTCGTGACTGCGACCGATGCAGCGGAAGCAGCTGAGGCGGTTTATACGATCGACAGCGGAACGGTTGAAATGTCAGGCAACGTGCTTTTGACACAAGGCCAAGCATCGATTTCCGGTGACAAGCTGATCATTGATCTGACCGCCGGGACAGGTCGGATGGAGGGCCGCGTGCGAACAGTCTTCGGAGGCAATAACTGATGGCGCCCGAGCTTACAGTTTCCGAAGGCAGCCAGGGCCTGAAGGTTCGGAACCTGCGCAAGTCGTATCGCCGCCGTCCCGTGATCCGTGATGTCAGCCTTGATTTGAAACGTGGTGAAGTTGTTGCGCTGCTTGGACCGAATGGTTCCGGCAAGACGACCTGCTTTTACTCGATTGCCGGACTGGTCATGCCCGATGGCGGAGAAGTTCTGATCGATGGTCAGGACGTCACCAATTATCCCATGTATCGCCGAGCAAAGCTGGGCATCGGGTACTTGCCGCAGGAAAGATCAATCTTTCAGGGCCTGAATGTTGAAGACAACATCCTCGCCATTTTGGAGATCGTCGAAAAAGATCGACACAGGCGTCGTGAGCGACTGGATGAGTTGCTGAACGAGTTTTCGATTTCGCACTTGCGTCGCACCCCGTCGGTTGCCCTTTCGGGTGGCGAGCGTCGCCGTTGCGAAATTGCACGTAGCTTGGCCGCCAATCCAAAATACCTGTTGCTGGACGAACCCTTCCCGGGCGTGGACCCGATTGCCGTCGGCGACATCCGAGATCTGGTCACGGATCTGAAGAACCGAGGTATCGGTGTTCTGATTACCGACCACAATGTGCGCGAAACACTCGAGATCGTGGACAGGGCTTACATCCTTCACGATGGTGGTGTGTTGATGAGCGGAACGGCTGAAGAAGTTGTCGCCGACGAGAAAGTGAAAAGCGTGTATCTGGGCGACAGCTTCCGGATCATGTGATTGCGAACAACGACTCATTGACAGACCGGCCTCGTTTGTCGCCAAATGGTGGCAATGAAGGCCTTAACGCCCACGACAAAAAGATCTCACCAACGACCGATTAATTGGCCGGCGTGCCGTGAGGTTCAATCAATCTTTACGAATACCTATGTTGAACGCACCAGTGCGATCACATTTCGTTTTCCGCAAGCGAGGAGACTTTGATGCGTTACCAGATCACCGGCAAACATATCGACGTTGGCGAATCTCTACAAACTCATGTCCAAGACAATCTTGACGATGTTCTCAGTAAGTACCCCGGACGCCCAACAGATGCCGTGATCATATTTTCGAAAAGTGCGCACGAGTATGTCTGCGAAGCCACAATCCACTTATCCACGGGATTGACGGCGCAGGCCAAGGCGCATGCCACTGAAATATATGCATCTTTTGAAAGCTGCACTGAGAAACTTGATAAGCAATTGAGGCGATATAAACGTCGTCTTAAGGATCATCACAAAGATCGTGCCACCCCCGTTGAACTTTTGGACGCATCGTCCTATATCCTCGCCGCATCGGACGAAGCGGAAGAAGCAGAACCGGAATCGCTCCAGCCAATGATCATCGCCGAGATGGAGACGAAGATACCGTCGCTCTCTGTCGGAGAAGCAGTGATGCAAATGGAATTGGCGGGCGCACCGGTCCTTGTGTTCCGTAACGAAAAACAAGACGCGGGCGTAAACATCGTTTATCGCCGCGACGACGGAAACATCGGGTGGATCGACCCGAACTGAGTGGAATTTTGCCCGAGCCAACCAAGCGGCCGGGTCGTTAGGAAGAGCCAGATGGATTTGACAACCATTCTGAAGCCTGAAGCCGTTAAGGCTGTGGGCGCGGCAGGTAGCAAGAAGCGTCTGTTCCAGGAAATGGGTGACATTGCAGCGTCAGTGTACGGCTTTGGAGCCGACGACGTGGCCAATGCCCTGCAAGAGCGTGAAAGCCTTGGCCCAACAGGCGTGGGCAAAGGCATCGCTTTGCCGCATGCACGTCTCGACAAGATTGATCGTGTTGTTGGGTTGTTTGTCCGCCTTGAGAAACCGTTGGAATTCGACGCAGCCGATCGCCAGCCTGCCGATCTGATCTTTTGTCTGCTGGCCCCTCAGGACGCTGGTGTGGAACACCTTAAGGCGCTTGCTTTGGTATCGCGGACAATGCGGAACGGCGAGCTTTGCACAAAGCTTCGCGCAAATGCCGATCCATCGACATTGCACACGCTGCTGACGGAAGCTCCGGGTGTTCAGGCAGCTTGATCAAGAATTCTTGACCAGCGCTCAAACCCAAACATCATGAAATCTCTTCGATAGGCCGTTTCGACGGCCTTTTCGATATCTGCGTCCACCACATCCCGGAGATGATACGGTGCCATGACGTTGAAGCTGAGATCTGGCACGTCGGTGAAAATCCCGACATCCCCAAGCAAATCTTGCAAGTCCGATACAATCGATCCTTCGCGCACAACCACATCGGGCACAACAAAGCCCGCGATCGCATGCAAGAGCGTATCTTGAGAGGCCCATGTGTTGTCGACGCGAAGCGACGTTTGGCCACCAAGGTTCCCCTTCAGAAACTCAAGAAAACCAAGAAACCCACGGCGGTGATCTTCAAGCGACCAGTCCGCACTTGGCCATTCGTCCGGAAGATGCACGTCGTAGCGTTCCTTCATGCCGTGGCGAACGTCGGCATAGTTTTCCGCATCAGTCGGAAGAATGAACCGGCAAAACGCATCATAGGCGCGCGGCAGTGGGTGCCGAAGAACAGTGAACGCGCGATGGCCGGAGTGTTCTCTCATCCATTTGCGCAGATCACGCTGTGTCATTCCGCTTATGGTGGTTTCTGATCCATCAAGGCTGGCCAGCCAATCTGGAATAGGATCAAATCCGGCCCCCCGTATGGGCATGTACAGCAAAGGCGTTTTGTGACCGGCTCGAAAGAACTTGATCCCCGGTCCGCGGCCCGGTTCGTGCACCGGCACCTGCCCAATATCGGCAATCGACATAGAAGCAAGCGCACGATCAGCAACGTCGGGGTTGGTCAACCGATCAGACAACGGAGACGGGTTTTGAACCTTGGCCCGAATTTTCTCAGGGTCTGGATCCGATGTGATCCCAAGGAATTTCCCTAGTCCACGGATGATATCGGTGTCGTGCAGGTCATCATATTGAATATGAAATGCCGTCTGGCCAGTTATCTGCAAACTGCGCGCAATCTGCGACTGAAAGTCATTCAGTGTATTCAGAAACTCGCCATACTCGATAGGATCGAAGGGCACTTTCGCCGCACGAGCGGTGGTCATGTCACCAAGCCACCATTGGCCAGTCTTGCGGGCAATTTTCAGCGACACATAACTATCGATCGGTCGCCGGCTTAAGACGATTTTTCCCGCTTTTGGATCGCTCAGGACGTGCCGAATGGCTGCGGGGCTGTGATCATAAAATAGCCGAAATCCAGGTAGCCCTTCGCCTTGCGTTTTCATTGCACCAACGACACGCACCGGATCGGCGTCTCTTGCTTCCATCGAAAGACCAAACAAGTTTGTGACTTTTGGCTTTCCGAAGAAGTGTGGATTGAACAGCTCGCCATGGCTTTCAACGCCCGGGAAAGCCGCCAAGTTTTCTTCAAGTAAGTTCGAGCCCGTTCGCATTCCCGCAAGGATCACGAAGTACTCGAATGGTGCGTCGGTCATTACAATAGTCCGCGGGTTCTAATTACTTGCTTGGAACTGTCTGGATTGTGCTCGGCACGTCGTTCGGACAATGCGCCTGCTGTGTGAGGGTTCATGCCTGCATTACGCAGTTCTTGAAGGAAGACGGCCAGTCCCCGAATTGGTTTCAATTTTGGGCGCTCGGCAAATTCCTGAGCACCGGTCAAAGTAATGTCATCTAGTATCGTCTGAAGTAGTTTGTCGGGATCTTCCAGAAACTCCGCAAGTGTCCAGATGCGAACCCGGGCGCGGGTTCGGCGCTCTTGCAGACGGTTCAGGTGCATTGTTTCGCGCTTTTGCAGCTCTGCGGCTATGGTGCGCAGTTCGCAGATGTCCTTGCCCGATCGAAATAGTGGAAGCGCCCAGGCTCCGCTTACAGATGCTATCAAAGCGTTTGGATCGCGCGCGAGGAAATCTGAAATTCCTTGGTGGTCACGCGGCGAGTACAGAAACGATTGGTGTTCGCCGCGTGTATTCCAGATCAAGTTCGTCAGGAACGCGCCCGGATTGTAGTCGCGCAAGGATGGTGAATCCGACAATCCACCTGCAAAGCCTTGCAAATTATACGAAAATTCGACGCGTTCAGGCGCGAAAAGGTGACCGTGCGCGCGCGAGCCAATGTTCTTTTCAACCCAGGCCGGGAAGTCTTCGAACAAGTCACCAAATCCGTGGAAGACCGCGTACGGCGCCGCGGTCAAGCCGTTTTCAAAGCCTTCTGCAGGGAAACGGCTGGCCATCAGTAGACCGGCACGGCCTCGGGTCCGACGTGAAACGGCATCCGAGAATGTTTTGTCGATCTCATATGCCGGGGTGCGCCGTTTCGGGCGACCTTGCTGAACCGGCCCCAAAAATGCACCGTACAGCCGTCTGGCACCCGGCCAGATCTTACGGGCAAAGAATGCAGAGCTTTGCCGGAGTAGCATCAGGTGATCGTCGTAGAAAACGTGTGGCTTTCCCTGAAAATCAAACTTCGACAACGTCAGCGACCGACTTTCGATCGAGTCGGAATGACGACGCACCAGAGTCGCATAGTAGCTTTCGTCTGGGATCCAGACCCGACGGAAGAAGCTATCAATCCGCTTTCGTTCAGGATCATTCAGAATGGCCTCTAACGTGCGGCGAGTCAGGCACCACCATTGCGACCCCATATGTGGACCAAGATCTGACGGGATCTTGCGCTTTCGCCCAAACCTGCGCTGAACATCAACCCAAGCGTCGAAAAGACGTTTCTGCCGTTTCCACGCAAATGGGAATGTAAGCGTGAAGCGCTCTTCGCTCAGCCCGCCTTGAGTCCAGGGAACTTCACGAATTGTGACGCTTTCAATGAAGTCCGTTTCAGGAAAATCAGAGAGGTACTGCTGCAAAGCCGGAACCGGTCGTATCGGCAGACACGCACCGGAAACCAAACACACATGATTTACGCTTGGATCCAGCTCCAGCAGTTGTTTGGCCGATTGTCGGCTGGCTTCAACAAGAGACCATGTGCCCCAATCGCATTTCAGTCGCGGTGCAAAGTGGACATTCCCCAAATCCGAAACGTCCTGGACCAATTGAAAAAACTCGGCCTTTGGCGTCCGCTTATCCACGTGAATGACAACTGTGGCTCCATGGTCGGCAAGGTGCCGCGCCACCTGACCTGCTCGATAAAGCGCCGCATGGGCCATCATGACGAACCCAACGCTCATGCCCAATTGCCCTTCGACATGAGGCCCAGGTATTCAAGCTGACGCCACCCAATCAGTTTTTCAGACCATTCGTTCCAAAGGCCGCGCTGACCGGTTTCCTTGTTGTAGTACGCATCATATTCGCGACCGCGCGCAAAATGCTGTCGGCGCACCACCTCTTCAGCTGCCTTTTCGACGAGGCTATCCAAGAACTTCGCGTGTAGAAGACAGCCGCTGGCCTTTTCGCCACCTGCCTCGTCGTAGACCTGGTTCAATCCGCGCGGAAGAAGCATGTGGGTTGAACTGACAAACGCATACTTGCGATCCCATCGAACCAGCGGGATCTTGTTCAAAGACGGTGCTTCTTCGGGTTTTTGGTCGAAGTAAACCCGGGCGCGCGGGCCGCCCTGGATCCAGAGATTTCCGTATTTTTCGTTCTTGGAAATCGAATAGTTCCCAGTGTCGAACCATGGTGCAATCTCAAATGGGTCGTCGCCTTCGTTATAGCTCAAGGCTTCGATGGCCCCTTCCGGGTACATATCAAGCAGAAGTGTGCCAAACGACCGGATTCCAGATTGATCCAGCCAATCACAAAGTGCTGGCAATGGTCGCGTATCGCAAAACGCGTAGACAAGGAATTCATCTGGGTCGAGCGTGAGCGTCCAGTGGCCGTGCCCGTAGCGGAACTTGAGCCAGTTCATCCAGTCTGTGCCAAACCGGCTTTCTCGATACCCGTGGTCCGTGTGCCAGACAGAGACGTCGGGCTGGGCGGCAAGGTATTCACGCCCGCCATCGTCTGAACCGTTGTCAACAAACAGAAAGTGATCGACGCCCAGATCGCGGTAGTACGACAGAAAATACGGAAGCCGGGGTTTTTCGTTGCGGATCGTGGAAAACGCCAGAATGGCGCCGGGGCGAATGAAATCGGTTCTGTTGGCAACGGCAGATAGCTCACGACGTTTGCGGATCGCCCTGATCTGAAGGCGACGGCGTTCCAGCCTTAAGCGTAATGCTGAGCCTGCTCCCATGCTCACCTTTCAACCTCAAACCGCCCGTGGCGGAGGTATCAGATCAAGGCAAAGACACGCTCAAAGTGCTTCTCCCAGGTCGGGAGCCGATACCCCATAAGCTCAGCCCGTCGTTTGGATTGCGCTGCCGGATCCTCGGTGGCCAGTTCTCTGATAGCCTGGAACCATTGATACATATCCTTCGGATTGGCGTAAATGGGCATGTCGCCCAGATAAAGCTCAACCGAACGGAGCGGAGCGGAAATCGACGGGACGCCAAGCGACGTCGCCTCAAATGGTGGAAGTCCAAAGCCTTCGGCGTGACTTGGGAATAGCAGGCCCGTCGCGCCAGCGAGGTGCGCTTTCATTTCCTTGTCTGGCAAGGCGCCCAATTCGAACACGGTGCGTCCCATCATCGGACTGTTATCGAGACGTTCGAAAACCTCTTCGTTCCGCCAGCCGCGGGGACCAATGATGCGAAGTTCGGGGATGCGATGCTCATCCATTTTGGAGTGCATTCTTTCCCAGATGTCCAAAAGCAGCTTGTGGTTCTTTCGTGGCTCGATTGTTCCAACGACAACGAAGTAAGGCCGATCAGATTTTTCAACATTCAAGGGAAGTCCGCCAATATCGATGCCAAGTGGAGACACGGTTACGGGGACGCGATGACCTGTGCCAACCATGCGCTTTTCAACGCTTTCCGCCACTTCGTCAGACGGCACCACGATATGATTGGCAAAGTTGATGACGGTTGTCAGGCGTTCAATGAACTTGGCGCGCGCGGCTTCGGTTTGGAATGTTGGGTGTTCCAGCGGGATAGTGTGGTGGATCATCACGAT
>JAPPOI010000122.1 GCA_028818055.1 Boseongicola sp. | reverse complement strand
GGTGTATTCCGCCAGATGTGCCCGAAAAAAGTTTCCGGGTCCAAAATGCAAAATACGCTTCATAGTTTGTAGCAATCCCTAGCGAGGTCTGTAGCCAGAAGTTTGGCAATGTCGCTCGCCGTCGATCGATCAAAGTAACCGCGCTGAACTTGACCAGCCAAATGCTCGGCTACTCCGCGCCGCCATACGTCGTGCCGTGCCGGTATCGAAAGAAACGCGCGGGTATCATCGTTGAAACCGGCAAGGTTCCAATATCCGGCTGTTTCAACCACGGTATCAAAGAAACGCGCAATTCCGGCTGGGCTATCATGAAACCACCAGGGTGGGCCGATGCGCAACGAAGGCCAATGCCCGGCCATCGGTGCCAATTCGCGCGCATAGGTGCTTTCATCCAGTGTGAACAATATCAAGCGAAAGTTCGGGTGATTGCCGATGTCGTTCAAGAGAGGTTCAAGACCTTTTACCCAATCGGTCGATATTGGGATGTCTGCCCCTTTGTCTCGGCCAAACCTCTGGAAAATTTCATTGTTCGAATTGCGATGGCTTCCGCCATGAAGCTGCATCACCAAACCGTCTTCGACGGACATCCTTGCCATTTCAATCAGCATGTGTCCGTGAAACGCACGATTTTCCCGCTCTGAAGCGCCAGAAAGCACTTTGGCAAACAGGGTGTCGGGGTCATCGACCACACCCGTTGCCACAACATCAATGGCGTGATCCGTTGCAGTCGCGCCCATCGATTGGAAGTATGCCCGCTTAGCCCGCAACGCATCTAGATAACCAGCAAATACTTTGACATCCTCGCCGGTCATTTGGCCGAGCATCGCAAGATCGTCTGCAAAATCCGGATGCATCGGATCTATGACACTGTCCGGTCTGAATGTAGGAATGACCCGCCCAGCCCAATCCGATTTTTGGATTTGCGAGTGATGCGAAAGCTTGTCTGTCGCGGCGTCTGTGGTCGCCAGTGCTTCAATCCCGAACCGCTCGTACAAAGCCCTTGGGCGAAACCCGTCGGACTTCAATCGCGCGTTAATCTCATCAAAGATTTCGTCGCAGTTCTTGGGAGACAACGGCTGATCCAATCCGAGCGTATTTTTCAATACGTACTCGATCCAAACGCGGCTTGGTGTCCCCAAAAACAAATGCCAGTTCTTTGCAAAAGTACGAAATATTTCACGTCGATCGGCTGTTGACCCCGGCTCGCCAACACCCAGATGTTCGAGCCCCACGCCTTGCGAATACAACATCCGAAACACGTAGTGGTCTGGTATTACAAGTAGCTCTGAAGCGTCTGAAAATGGTCTGTCTTCAGCGAACCAAGCAGGGTCCGTGTGCCCATGCGGCGATACAATTGGCAGATCGCAGATATCGTCGAACAGCGCTTCAGCTTCTGTGTTTGAAAGGTGCATTCTGTCCCCGTGCGGATTTGCTTATTTTCTATCAAGTCTCTCAGAAAAAACCATCTTTTGCTTGGCCGACATCGGTTGAGATTCTAGCATCGCGACAGGAGGAAACCTCATGAAAGCTGCTTTGATCGGGCATGGAATGGTGTCCCAAGCCCACATAGCGGCATTGGATGACAGCAAGCTTGTCGAGCTGCATGGAATCCTCGGGCGCTCGCCGGAAAATGCCAAGAGCTGGGCCCAGGAAAGGGATGTATCAGCGCAAATCTATTCGGACATCTCGGAACTGACCAACGATACTGATCTCGATTTCGCAATTCTCATTACGCCGCCGGACTCCCGGTTGGAATACGTTAACGCGCTCGTTGAGGCTCGGGTACCGATACTGATGGAAAAGCCAATTGAGCGTACCCATGAGGCCGCCCAAAATATTGTGGAGGCCTGCGAGGCAGCCGGCGTTTTGAACGGCGTAGTTTTCCAGCATCGCGCGCGCGCCGCTGCAATGGAACTCAAAAGGCTAATATCCGCTGGCGACCTCGGCGAGGCACTAACCGTTGAGTTGCGTGTCCCATGGTGGCGGGACCAATCTTATTATGACGCGCCGGGTCGCGGCACATATGCACGTGATGGCGGCGGCGTCATGATCAACCAGGCAATTCATACACTTGATTTGGCGATTTGGCTTTGCGGGCCGGTTAATGCCGTCCAATCCATTATGCACACCACTTCCCTTCATCAACTTGAAGCAGAGGACTGGGCCGGTGGTCTGCTCCATTTCAAATGCGGCGCAGTCGGTACGATCATGGCGACAACTGCTGCATTTCCCGGTGCCGCCGAGAGTATTTCAATCCAATTTGAAAAGGCGCATGCGCATTTGGAAGCCGGCACATTGCGTCTGGACCATTGGGATGGATCACAGGAACAGATCGGTGAAAGTGCAGCCACAGGCGGCGGAGCGGATCCAATGGCATTCACCCACGATTGGCACCAGACCGTTATCGAAGATTTCGCCAAGGCCCTTGCTCACCAAACCCCACCCCTTTGCTCGGGTCGCGATGCTCTCTCCGCTCACGCCGTGATTGCCGCCATGGAAATCGCCGGAAAAACAGAACAACGCACCACGATAGAAATGTAGGAACCGCAATGAAACAAACATGGAGATGGTTCGGACCCAATGATCCAATTTCTCTGTCTGATCTCCACATGGCGGGCGTCGAGGGCATTGTAACCGCGCTTCATGACCTCCCTCCGGGAGAGATTTGGTCATCGCATGATATCAAAGAACGGCGTCAGGTGATCGAAAGTGCTGGCTTCACTTGGGATGTCATCGAAAGTCTTCCCGTTAGCGAAGCGATCAAGACCCAAGGGCCGGAATTTCGCAGTCACATAGAGGCTTATAAAGAAAGTCTGTGCAACGTCGCCTCTGAAGGTCCTGCGGTTGTCTGTTACAACTTCATGCCCATCCTTGATTGGACACGCACCACTTTACGAACACCCCAGCCACACGGCGGCAATGCCATGTCATTCGATCTTGTCGACTTTGCCGCTTTCGACTTGTGGTTGCTCGAACGAACTGGAGCCAAAGAAGACTATAATCAGGAGACGTTGGAGCGCGCTGAAGAACAGTTCGCCAGAATGCCGGAAGAACGACGCGCGGATTTGACAAAAACGATCGTCATGGGACTTCCGGGCGCAAATGACGGATGGACGATCGATGATGTTCGCGCGCGAATTTCAACCAATGACAAAATAAACTCCGAAGACATTCGCTCAAACCTGATTGACTTTCTGTGGGAAGTCGCGCCGGTCGCTGAACAGTTAGGTATTCGTCTT
>JAPPOI010000321.1 GCA_028818055.1 Boseongicola sp. | reverse complement strand
CTACCCGATGATCCTCACCCACTGTCCGTTTGATCCGACGCCGGACTCCACCGACTGGGATCCCAAGCGGCTCGGCTCCACCACCTACAAGGGCGACCGCAACGATCCGCAACGCCACTTCCGGGACATGGTCGCCTACGCCGACAAAGCCGTCGGGCAAATCGTCGCGCAGTTGGAAAAGTCCGGCGTGCTAGATAACACACTGATCATTTTCACCGGCGACAACGGTACCGACAAACCGATCGTTACCCCGTGGAACGGCACCAAGGTTGTCGGCGGCAAAGGCACGATGAGCGACACCGGTACGCGTGTCCCGCTCATCGCCAGTTGGCCCGCCGGCATCCAAAAACCCGGACGCGTGGTTGATGATCTCGTGGAGTTCACCGACATGTTCCCGACCCTCTGCGAAGTCACCGGGGCCAAGCTGCCAAAGAACCATCCCGCCGACGGCGCCAGCATCGTCCCCGTGCTCCAAAACAAAGCCGAGACCCGCACGAAGGACTGGATTTACATCTGGTATCGAAAACAAGTCATGGTGAGAAACAAACAATACTCACTGGTCGCCAATCAGGATGGCACCGGAGCCGCTCTCACTCGCTACAAGGGTTCCTTTGATGGCAAACAACTAAAAGATGATAAGCTCACCAAGACCGAACGCGCATTGAAGGCGCAGTTCGAAGCCAAGATCGCCGAACTGGCCAAGACCCGCCTCACCACCGCCAGCGAGGAAGGCCGCAAACAAGGGCTAAAGAATAAGACCAACCGGTAAAAAGATTATCAGTCAAAAATCACTGCAGTGAAATCGTTGCACCGCAACGAAAACCAAATTTGCGGCGCCAAATCCCTTTGGGCTTCGGAAGAGTGATTAGTGAAAGAATATTTCGTTAGATTTCCCCACTTGCGGCAGCGATAAGGAAAGAGACGGATGAACTCTGATTCTGAAGCATCTGATTCAGCTGATTCGCATGAGAAATTCCTGCGATTGTGGACCCGGCATGAACCTGAATTACGGGCATTTGTGCGTTCTTGTTGTCCACGCGCTCAGGAAGTGGATGAGGTGATGCAGGAGGTCAGTGTGGTAGCTTGGCGGAAGTTTTCATCGTTGGATAATTCGCAAGCCTTTGGCCCGTGGGTCTGCATGATTGCCCGCTACGAGTTACTGATGGCGCGGCGAAGGCATGCACGGGATCGGCTGGTGCTGGCGGAAGATGTGGTCAAGCTGCTGGCAGAGGAGGGAAAGGAGGAGATGTCATTACGGCATCGGCAATTAGAGGTTTTGGATGACTGCCTCAAGAAGTTGCCAAGGGAGAGACGCGATTTGGCTTTGGCGGCCTATTCGCGGGATACATCCATTCGCGAATTGGCGACGCAGTTAGGCCGCACGGATGGGTCGCTTTATCAGTTGTTGTCCCGAATTCGGATGCAGTTGTTCGATTGTATTAACCGTGCTTTGGAGCATTCGTTATGAAAGAAGAAGAATTGAATTTGTTGCATCGATACCTTGATGGAGTGATTTCTCCGGACGAGTTGGAGCACTTAGAAGAATTGTTACGCACGAACCCGGAAGCACGCAGCACGTTGCGTTCGCTGGCGACAATTGACGCGAAGTGGCAGGAATTGGGGACCAAGGAATTGATCAAGGAACCCAATGAAAAACGGGGGAGCGAAGACACTTCTCCTGAATTGTCACACACTAGATTTTCTTGGTTCTCCCTGAAACCTCTAGCCGCCGGTATCGTCGGGGGCGTTTTGACAACTTCGATCTTGTGGGCTTTATCCACACCACAAGGTGATGCGTTTACCCAAACCAGCCAGGAGATTGTCACTGAGGGCTTTGAGGATTCAGATATGGAGCTGCCGATACATCTCCCGGTAAAAGCAAATCAGTGGCACGGACGTTTGGTTTCGGTGACGCCCAAAGGCGGCACTTCTGCTGTTGAAGGTACGCGAGTGGGGCGCCTTATTCCGAAAGCTGGCAATCGGTCAGAATCTCTCAGCCGAATAGTGGATTTACACAACTATCCGGATTTGGAGCCGGGGTATGTTAGAAGTCTGAAGGTAAAGGGTTTTTTTACGGCTCCCTTTACCGGGCAAAACCCAGGATTCCACGTTAGAATAGTGGCATTCAGTCAAGCGCCTGAAGACGTCAGACAGGCTTGGAGAGACCGATGGAATTCTGACGCCTTGATCCTGCAGGGAGTGGAGCGAAAGCACCTTCCTGAGAAAGACGAACAAGGCAATTGGCATGAAGTCAGCGCCTCGCTCGAAATCCCTGAAGGGACCCGTAGTATCATGGTTACGTTAGGAGTCTGGCATCTCAATCCTGATATGTCCGTGCCTGACTTATACCTCGATGCCGTTCAAGTGCAGTTGGTTGACACCTATAAGCCGCCAGCCAAACCCAATTAAACTTAAACCCAAGCTACATAACCCGTTACTATCTAAATGAAGCCCTTTTTAATATTATTCGCTCTGACAGCCATATTTGCTTCTGAATCCGCGGCAGAGAAACCCGTTCATCTTTTTATCCTATCCGGGCAATCGAATATGGCGGGTATGGATCCGGAGACCGGGTTCATGACGGAGGCGAAGAAACTGTTTAAGGATGAAAAGGTCGTTTATATCAAAGTGGCAAAAGGCGGTCAGCCCATATGCAGGTGGCTCAAAGAATGGCAGGATATTGCCAAAAAGAATGGACTTGATGAGAATCATATAAAGAGGATTCACAAGGGTGGGACGGTTGAGTTTTATCAACCGATTCTCGATCAATACAAGGAGATGTTGAAGAAGCATCCAAAGTTTGAGTCCGTTACATTTTGCTGGATGCAGGGAGAGCGCGACGCCAACGGCGGCGCGCACGCCCCCTACAAGGATGCCTTGAAGCTGTTGATATCCAAACTGCGCCGCGACCTGAAACGCCCGGACATGAACATCGTCATCGGCCGCATCGGGGATTATGCACTTGATCGCCCATCGTGCGTGGCAGTGCGGAAAGTGCAACGCGAGATCGTTGACGAAGACCCTCGCGGCGCCTGGGTCGACGTCGATGATCTGAACGACAGAGAGGTCGACGGAAAGATCGTGAGCGCCGTTCACTACAACAGGCCGGAGGGCTACATCACTCTCGGTCGACGCTTTGCGCGGCAGGGCCACGCACTTGTGACCGGAAAAGAACCTGCGGAAGACGGCAGGCCGAAGAACTGATCATGCTTTGGGATAATAAGGATCGTCCAGGAATTCACGGTCCAGTT
>JAPPOI010000024.1 GCA_028818055.1 Boseongicola sp. | reverse complement strand
CTTCATCTTCTTTGTTGCGGATGGCACGGGAGGCCATGCGTTCGCAAAGACGTTGGACGAACATAATGCCAACGTCGCCAATTGGCGTCGCATTGAAGCTGAACGCGCAGCGGAGCAAAACTAGCGGAGCCGTTAACCTTTCAGTAACTGCTGCGTACGGTATTATTCAATTCTATCAATAACTTAACGCTTGACGGATCGAACTTTCTAAGCTATACCTTCAGGCAAGATAGGACAGGTGGCAAAGCGGCCGGGGTTACCCCGTTGCCGCTTTTGTTTTGCCCTGATGTTTCCGTTGCGAGGCAAGTGAATGGTGGACCACCCTTCGAAGAAGGCGGGGACAGAAAACGCGCGCGCGTTGCTAGAGAGCGGCGAGCGGGCCATGCGCAACATTCTGATCGTGTTTGATGGATTGGAAGCCGAGCTGCGCCAAGGAAACATGATTTCTGACGCAGAATTGCGACAGGCCTGCCTGACGATGGCAAAGGCCCAGAGCAGATTGATGGAGGAGATTCAAAAATATGAAAGACACGTCCTTCGCCAACAAGGTTTGGTTCAAGACGCGCCGATCGACTTTGCAAGAGTGCGACGTAACATCGGGAGCCGCCTTGATCGCATCCGAAAGTCCCGCGAAGCAGAGGCAGTTCCTGAACAGCCTCAATCCTGAAGAGCTTCGTGCGCTACCCTATCTGTTCGATTTCTGGGCGCTGCCGCATCAGATCCCACCCAAGGGAAATTGGAGGACTTGGGTTGTCTTGGGTGGACGGGGAGCGGGAAAAACACGGGCAGGGGCAGAGTGGATTAGATCTGAAGTGGAAGGACCGGGGCCCAATGATAAGGGGCGCTCCAAAATGGTCGCGCTTGTCGGTGAGACATATGATCAGGCGCGCGACGTGATGGTCGAAGGAGACAGCGGGGTTTTAGCCTGCTCGCCGCCGGATCGGAGACCTGAGTGGATAGCGTCCCGGAGGGAACTGAAGTGGCCAAATGGAGCAAAAGCAAAAGTTTACTCGGCCACCGACTTCGAAGGCCTGAGAGGGCCGCAGTTTGATGCAGCTTGGCTTGATGAGCTGGCAAAGTGGCCAAAGGGATCGGACGCGTGGGACCAGGTTCAGTTTGCCTTGCGACTGGGTGAAAACCCGCGCCAAGTGGTCACGACGACGCCCCGAGATGTACCGATCCTAAAACGAATTCTTGCGCTTTCGTCGACGGTGACGACGCAGGCGGCTACGCGGGACAACCGAGCCAATCTGGCGTCGTCGTTTCTTGAAGAAGTCGAGGCGACATACGGGGGGACGCGTTTGGGTCGCCAAGAGCTGGAGGGCGTCCTGACCGAAGAAATTGAAGGCGCTTTGTGGACGCCGCAGATTTTGCGAGGCGTGACAACAACGGAAGTGGGTGCGTTGGACCGGGTTGTGGTTGCTGTCGATCCTCCCGTTACAGGGACGACCAGATCGGACGAATGTGGGATCGTGGTGGCCGGCATAAAGTCACAAGGGCCACCGAAGGATTGGCAGGCCTTTGTATTGGAAGATGCGAGCATAGCTGGAGCGACCCCGCTTGAGTGGGCAGAAAGAGCCGTCGAGGTGTTCCACCGGTTCAAAGCTGCGCGTCTGGTAGCGGAGGTTAACCAAGGAGGCGATCTGGTTGAGGCAATGCTTCGACAGGTCGATCCAACCGTGTCCTACAAGTCGGTTCGGGCCGTTGCCGGAAAGGTTTCAAGGGCTGAACCAGTGGCGGCACTATATGAGCAAGGTCGTGTGAAGCATGTCCGTGGACTGGTCGATCTGGAAGAGCAAATGCGTTTGATGACGTTCACCGGATATGAAGGTTCGGGCAGCCCTGACCGAGTTGATGCACTTGTTTGGGCGCTGACAGAGCTGATGATTGAACCTGCGCGTGCCTGGCGCACCCCTCGCATTCGAGAATTGGGCTAAGGCCCACGACCGCCAAGACTTTGGCGCAAGGAGAATCTCATAATGGTGTTTGACTTCCTCAAGCGGCCGGCTGAACCCGTGCCGGAAACAAAGGCGTCCGCCGCCGGTCCTGTGATTGCATACGCCAGTTCAGGCCGGGTGGCATGGTCGCCGCGCGATACAGTGAGCCTGATGCGCACTGGGTTTTCTGGAAATCCCATCGGGTTTCGGGTTGTTCGCATGATTGCAGAGGCCGCGGCGTCTATCCCACTGATATGCCAGGACGAAGCCCAGCGTTTTGATGTGCATCCAGTTCTAGACGTCTTGGCTCGTCCAAATGCCGGACAATCAGGTATCGAGCTGCTGGAGGCGATATATTCCCAGCTTTTGCTGAGCGGAAACGGATACATCGAGGCTGTGGCTGACGATCAGGGGCGAGCGGAGGAACTTCATGTACTTCGTTCGGACCGCATGTCGGTGGTGCCCGGCGGCGATGGCTGGCCGATCGCGTTTGAATATAGCGTTGGAGGCAAGAAGCATCGCTTCGCAGTGTCTGAAATTGGCTCTCCAATCTGCCATATCAAAAGCTTCCATCCGCAAGATGATCACTATGGTTTGTCGCCAGTGCAAGCTGCTGCCGCAGCTATTGATGTGCACAACGCGGCTTCGGCCTGGTCGAAGGCGCTTTTGGATAATGCCGCGCGTCCATCGGGGGCGATTGTTTACCGCGGCGAAGACGGTCATGGCGTGATGACATCAGACCAATACGACCGGCTTTTGAACGAAATGGAGGCGCATCATCAAGGGGCCCGAAACGCAGGTCGACCCATGCTTTTGGAAGGTGGATTGGACTGGAAGCCCATGGGCTTCAGTCCATCTGATATGGAATTTCAGAAGACAAAAGAAGCCGCAGCTCGCGAGATTGCGTTGGCATTCGGGGTACCCCCCATGCTGTTGGGAATTCCGGGCGACGCAACTTATTCCAACTATCAAGAAGCCAACCGGGCATTTTACCGGCTGACTGTGCTGCCTTTGGTTCAGAAGGTGACCGAGGCCCTGACGTCGTGGCTGAGCGGATATTTCGATGGCGGGTTCAGGCTTTCCGCTGACCTAGATCAGGTGCCTGCTTTGGCCGCTGAGCGCCAGGCACAGTGGCAGCGCGTCGCGGGTGCAAGCTTTTTGACGGACGCTGAAAAGCGACAGCTTCTGGGATTGCCAGCGCAGCCGCAAGGTGAGGAGTAACATCTGTGGAATTGGAACTTGAACGCAAATACTGCCGATTGAACGCCACTCTGTCGGTACAGGATGGCGCGGTTATCGAAGTCTACGCATCCT
>JAPPOI010000253.1 GCA_028818055.1 Boseongicola sp. | reverse complement strand
GACCTGGAATCGGCGTCCCGGATCAGAGGCACCACGAGGCCCGTTGGTGTTCCAGTCGCAATACCCATATGCACAAAGTTTTTGTAAACGATATCGGTGCCGTCAATCTCGGCATTTACTTCGGGGACCTCATGTAACGCATGACAGCAGGCTTTGGTGAAAAAGGACATAAAACCAAGTTTTACCCCATGTTTCTTCACAAAGAGATCTTTGTATTCGGCCCTCAGATCCATAACCGCGCTCATATCCACCTCATTGTATGTGGTCAGCATTGCGGCTGTATTTTGACTATCCTTAAGGCGGCGCGCGATGGTTTGGCGCAGACGGGTCATTTTCACCCGTTCTTCGCGTGACGCATCATCTGCGCTCACTGGCGCGCGCGGAGCTTGCGCGGCCTCAGCCGTTTTCTGGGTGCTGGCAATTGCTTTGGCGATGTCATCTTTCATAATGCGTCCATCTCGTCCTGTTCCGGTGACCTGATCGCGGCTCAGGTGTGCCTCTGCCATCGCCTTTTTCGCGGATGGGGCGTCTTCGATGTCTTTGCTTGCCACGGGTGCGGTTTGTTTCGCTGCGGCCGGAGCGTCTTCGCTGGAGGGCGCTGCACTTTGTGCGCCACCGATCACGGCCAGTTTAGCACTGGCTTGAACAGTTGTACCTTCTGGAGCCAGTATACTGGTTAATACGCCAGCCGCTGGGGCGGGTACTTCGACGCTGACCTTGTCAGTTTCCAATTCACACAGCAATTCATCTTGAGCGACTGTGTCGCCGACGGTCTTGAACCAAGATGATACGGTTGCTTCTGTAACGCTTTCGCCCAAAGTGGGCACCATCACGTCAACACTTGCAGCGCCGGCGCTGTTTTCAGCCGATTGAGCAGTTGTGCTTTCGGGTTTGGACGTGGCAGCTTCGGAGCCTTCTGAAATCGTGGCCAGAAGTGCGTTAAGCCCAACTGTGGAACCTTCGGCGGCGATTATTTCACTTAGCACTCCTGACGCAGGAGTTGGCACCTCAACAGTGACCTTGTCCGTTTCTAATTCACAAAGCATTTCGTCCTGTTTGACCGCATCTCCAGGTGCTTTAAACCAAGTCGCGACCGTCGCTTCGGTGACGGATTCGCCAAGTGTGGGAACGCGAATTTCGATGGTCATGTCCCTATTTTCCTTTAATGTCGAGCGCATCTGCAATCAGCGCTTCTTGTTGGGCTTTATGTTGTGAGGCCAGCCCCGTCGCCGGAGAGGCGCTGGCAGGACGACCGGCATAAACCGGGCGTGTGTGCTTTGCGTTCATCCGCGAAAGTACCCATTCAAGGTTGGGTTCCATAAAGGTCCAAGCCCCCTGATTTTTGGGTTCTTCCTGACACCAGACCATTTCGGCGTTTTTGAAGCGTTCAAGTTCCTTCAGCGCGGAAATGGCAGGGAAGGGGTAGAATTGTTCAAACCGCATCAGGTAGATATCGTCAATGCCGCGCGCCGCGCGTTCTTCGAAAAGATCAAAATAGACTTTTCCAGAACACATAACGACCCGTTTTATTTTTTTGTCTGCGGCCAATTTGGTTTCTGATTGTCCGAATTGCGCATCATCCCAAAGAACCCTGTGGAAAGAGGAGTCATCCGTGAACTCCTCCATCTTTGACACAGCCAAACGGTGGCGCAGCAAAGATTTTGGCGTCATCAAAATCAATGGCTTGCGGAAACTTCGATGAATTTGACGCCGCAGAATGTGGAAATAATTGGCAGGTGTCGTACAATTTGCCACGATCCAATTGTCTTGTCCGCACATTTGTAAGAACCGTTCCAAACGCGCAGAGGAATGCTCTGGTCCTTGCCCTTCATACCCATGGGGCAGAAGGGTGACCAGACCTGACATGCGCAACCATTTGCTTTCGCCAGAGCTGACAAATTGGTCAAACATAATCTGTGCACCGTTGGCAAAGTCTCCAAACTGCGCCTCCCAGAGCGTCAGAGCGTTAGGCTCTGCCAAGGAATATCCGTACTCGAAACCCAAGACAGCGTATTCAGAGAGCATCGAATCGATGACTTCATAGCGTTCCTGACCCTCACGTATATTGTTGAGCGGATAGTAACGTTCTTCGGTATCCTGATTTACAAGACCAGAATGACGTTGGCTAAAGGTGCCACGTGTGCTGTCTTGTCCGGCAAGGCGCACTGGGAAGCCTTCCGTCAAAAGCGAACCAAAGGCCAATGCCTCACTTGTCGCCCAATCGATCCCCTGTCCCGTTTCAAACATCTTTTTCTTTGCTTCCAAAAGGCGCTGGATCGTTTTGTGCAGCGGATACCCCGCCGGAGTCCGGCACAGCGCCTCTCCAACCTCGTGAAACGTGTCCTTTGAAATGGCCGTTGTCCCGCGTTGATATTCTTCATCCCGTTTGTTCAGATGCGACCAACGACCGTCCAGCCAATCGGCTTTGTTGGGTTTGTAATCTTTACCGGCTTCGAATTCGTCGTTCATACGCGCCTGAAAGGCAGCCTTTAGATCTTCTATTTCGCCCTCTGGGATCAGACCATCTTTGACCAGACGTTCGGTATAAAGCGCAAGGCTCGTCTTTTGTTTTTTGATTTTGTTGTACATGAGGGGGTTTGTGAACATTGGTTCATCCCCTTCATTGTGACCAAAGCGTCGATAGCAGAAAATGTCGATCACAGCATCTTTGTGAAATTTTTGTCTAAACTCTGTTGCCACTTTGGCAGCATGAACGACCGCTTCTGGATCATCTCCGTTCACATGGAAAATCGGTGCTTCGACCATCAGGGCGATATCGGTCGGGTAGGGTGACGAACGGCTAAAATGTGGTGCGGTGGTAAAGCCGATCTGGTTGTTGACAACGACGTGAATCGTCCCGCCGGTGCGGTGTCCAACAAGCCCAGACAGTCCGAAACATTCAGCAACAACCCCTTGACCAGCAAAAGCCGCATCCCCATGCAGCAAGAGCGGCATGACTTGGGTGCGGTCGTGGTCATTTAACTGCTGTTGCTTGGCGCGCACTTTGCCAAGCACAACGGGATTCACCGCCTCAAGATGGCTCGGATTTGCAGTCAAAGACAAGTGAACGATATTGCCATCAAAGTCGCGATCTGACGACGCGCCAAGATGGTATTTCACATCCCCTGATCCATCGACATCTTCTGGTTTGAACGACCCGCCCTGAAATTCGTTGAAAATGGCGCGATAGGGTTTTTGCATGACGTTTGCCAGAACCGCCAGACGTCCGCGGTGAGGCATTCCGATCACGATTTCTT
>JAPPOI010000245.1 GCA_028818055.1 Boseongicola sp. | reverse complement strand
GTGTTCTACAGGAGCCTGTACAGGTTGTTGTGACAATGGCTCCGAAAGCTTGCGCCGCTGAACCGGCGGATCCATAACGTTTGCCTGCGCGTCGATACCTGTGGCAACCACGCTGACGCGCATGCCGCCACTCATGGAGGTATCCAAAGTCGAGCCTACGATGATGTTGGCGTCCGCATCGACTTCTTCGCGGATCCGGTTGGCCGCCTCGTCGAGTTCGAACAGCGTCAAATCTTCGCTGCCGGTGATGTTGATCAGGACGCCTTTTGCACCCTTCAAACTGATTTCGTCGAGAAGCGGGTTGGCAATTGCTTTCTCGGCAGCTTGTACAGCCCGATCTTCGCCGCTGGCCTCGCCGGTTCCCATCATGGCTTTGCCCATCTCGTCCATCACAGCGCGAACGTCAGCAAAGTCGAGGTTGATCAATCCAGGACGAACCATCAAATCGGTAACGCCCTTTACGCCCTGGTAAAGAACATCGTCTGCCATCGAGAACGCTTCAGTGAATGTCGTGTTCTCATTCGCAAGACGGAAAAGGTTCTGGTTCGGAATGATGATCAGCGTGTCGACCATCTTTTGAAGTGCGTCGACGCCGTCTTCGGCCTGGCGCATCCGCTTGGCACCTTCAAACTGGAACGGCTTGGTAACCACCCCAACTGTCAGCACGCCCAATTCGCGGGCCGCTTGTGCGATAATTGGTGCAGCGCCAGTGCCCGTGCCCCCGCCCATGCCGGCGGTGATGAAGCACATGTGAGCGCCGGCAAGATGATCGACGATCTCTTCAATGGTTTCTTCAGCAGCGGCGGCACCTACAGACGGTCGCGCGCCTGCGCCCAAGCCTTCGGTTACCCGGACACCCATTTGAATTTTGGTTTGAGCGACCGATTGCTGCAGTGCCTGTGCGTCGGTATTTGCGACGACGAACTCGACACCTTCTAATTCTTTCTCAATCATGTTGTTGACGGCATTGCCGCCAGCACCACCCACACCGAAGACAGTAATTTTCGGTTTCAGCTCTTCGTGGCTTGGCATGGTTAAATTCAAAGTCATTACATATCCGCCTGTTATGTTCGTCCCCCGGGCTGGGGCGCTGTTTTTTCGGGCGCTCGGCCCCTGCTGAATGATCGGACTTTACCGCGAGAGCGACCTCAGGTCACCCCGATTCGCGTCGAAATGGCACCAAATATGGCAATTTTTTGACCGCCACACGCACCATGTCGGGCGACCCGCAAGATTTTGTGTAAGGTCAATAAGCTAGACCGATATCCTCACGCGGAATCCACGCCATTAGTCGCGGTATTCGCAACCAAAGAGTGTGTTTTGTCGTTGTAAGGCGACTGCTCTGCCTTTCTCGCGGCTCTTTCCGAACCTTGTGGATAACTTAACAGATTCGCTTTGTTGCGTCGCCCAGATTCTTTGCTGTTTGCAAAGCTTTGCCGGTCGGCCATCGACCGCACGTCTACCAGTTCTCTTTGAACCACCGCACCGCACGCTTGAACGAACGCGAAGTATAGTGATCTGTCGGCATCTCGAAGTCCCACCATTCATCCTGCGGATGCGAGGCAAACAGACTGAGGCCCACAGCACTTGAGAACGCGGACCCGGTCACAGCTTGCGGCAAGCCTTGCACACGGAGCGGCCGTCCGATCCGGATATTCTGACCAAGGATTTTCGGCGCAAGTCGATCAAGCCCAGGTATCTGACTTGAACCACCCGTTAGGACGATTTGCTGGCTCGGCAGATGTTCGAAGCCAGCAGCATCAAGACGCTCTCTAACTTCTTCAAGAATTTCTTCTACTCGCGGTCGCATAATGCCGATCAACTCGGCACGGGAAATCGCGCGACGGTCATGCTCCCAGTCACCGGTTTCGCCGCCGACCTCAATCATTTCACGGTCATCCATTCCCGTGGCCACAACACCACCATGGAATGTCTTGATCCGTTCCGCGACGGATGAAGATATTTGTAATCCTTTGGAGATGTCTTGCGTGATGTGATCGCCGCCTAGCCGGACGCAATCTGAATAGATCATGTGCTTCTTGATGAAGATCGATATTCCGGTTGTCCCGCCACCCATATCGATACAGGCAGCACCAAGTTCTTGCTCGTCTTCAACCAGCGCTGAAAGACCGGACACATAGGCCGACGACGCAAGGCCCGCGACTTCGAGATCTGATCGCTTCAAGCAATAGATAAGGTTTTGAAGAACAGACGTATCAACCGTCAACATATGCATGTCACATGCCAACCTCTGGCCAATTTGCCCGCGAGGGTCGATCAGACCCGATCGGTGATCCAAGGCAAAGTTCACCGGTTGGGCATGGAGAATTTCTCGGTTGTGGCCGTAGTCAGGGACATCACAGGCGGCCAATGAACGGGCGATATCGTGTTCATCCACAACTTCTCCGGACACCAGAACCGTTCCTCCCAGCCCATAGGACCGTGGCTGACCACCAGATAGACAGGCAATCACGTGGTCCACCCGCACATTGGCCATTTTCTGGGCGGCCTGCACTGCGGTGCGAATGGCGCGCTCGGTTTCCTGAATTGTAAAGCTTTCCCCCAAAGCAACTCCACGAGACCTGGTCGTGGCTGCGCCGATGACGCGGAAACGGCTTTGGCCCGCCATGGCACCAACACCATCACCCTGCGGCACGGCCTCTTCGCCATCAAATCGAAGAATGAGACACGCAATCTTTGATGATCCAACGTCGAGCAATGCGATCACACCGCGTTGCATTGCGGCACGCCGCATGGCACGCATCGCGCGTTGGCTTTCATACAAATCGGTCATTCGGTACTGGTCCTTGTGTGGGTCCAATGCGTGTCACGAAGGGCATCAAGGGCACCTTCGGTCAAACGAAGCACAGGTCTGTTCGGGTTTCGAAAATCAATCGCGGCGATGTCGCGCGCCAATAGGTCTTGAGATGTGTCGAGCGCAATGACCTTCGCCAATGCAGTCTCTGGATGGGTCGCAGGCAACATGACGCGCTGTTGACGGTCAAACACCAGATCCCAGCGACGTTCGCCCACACGGACGAAACCGCGCAGGCGCTCTTCAATCGGGTTCGCCATCGCGTATAGCCCGAGAGCTTCGCCAACAGCTGCATCCGCCCCTACTCCGACGATCAAAGGCAAATCAGGCCGCTCCGTTCGAGCGGCAATTTCGGACCCGCGAGGTCCTTCGGGAGCAAGACGCAAAAGACCAGCCTCAGCTCGCCATCCGACGACCGGGATCCGAGCGGTAACTACTACAGAACGCA
>JAPPOI010000425.1 GCA_028818055.1 Boseongicola sp. | reverse complement strand
ACGGCGGCGCGGGAACGCCCATCAGCCCGAACTGGTTGATCCACACACCGGCGAGCATCTGTCCGGTTACCAAAAGAACACAGAGTGCGCCGGTCCCGATCCTAGGGACGAGGAAAGTCGCTCCCACAATGATTCCTGCACTCATCACACCCGCAAGGAACAGCCAAGGCGGCACTTGCGCGATCTTTGCAAAAGCATCGCCGCGTTGACCCGACAGGATCGCAATTACAACCGAAGTTACGAAAGCCACAAAGAAAAAAGGTACGTTTCCCATAACCGCAGCACCCAATATCCGTGCGGACTGCGAAATCATTGGAATGTAGATGGACATGACTGCGCCCATCACAATAGCGAGTAAATACAAGTGAATAGACATGAGATCCCCCGTGAATAGTGCGGTCATCATGCGCTGGGCCAGTCAGGTGCGGCAAGGCTTGTGTTCTCAGCGGGTCGGGCTAGGTTTCGAGCTAATCGAAAGGACTGTCAGATGACATTGAACGTCTACTTGTCTGGCGAAATTCACACCGATTGGCGTGATCAAATCGTTACTGGCTCAGCTGGTCTTGATGTTACCTTTAGCGGTCCAGTGACCGACCATGCGGCTTCTGACGATTGCGGCGTCGCCATCTTGGGCCCTGAGACGGAAAAGTTCTGGCACGATCATAAAGGGGCGAAGATCAATGCCATTCGCACGCGGCGAGGAATTGAGCAGGCAGATGTCGTCGTTGTGCGGTTCGGCGAACAGTACAAGCAGTGGAACGCAGCCTTTGACGCGGGCATGGCGGCAGCGCTGGGCAAGTCGCTGGTAGTGCTTAGCATGCCCGAACATCAACACGCGTTGAAAGAGGTTCATGCTGCGGCGCTGGCCGTCGCCGACACGCCGCAGCAAGTGGTTGAGATATTGACTTATGTGCTCAAGGGCACTTTGCCGACGCGCTGATTTTATCCTTCGCGTGGCGGGATGTTTCGTCCCCTCTGCACCGCTGGGCGCGCCATAAAGCGGTCGAGGTACGCTTTGGTTCGTTCGAATTTTTCCCAGCCGACGGCATCTTGGGCACCGTAAAACTCCAAGGCACCGATCCACGGAGCAAGCGCGATATCGGCAATCGAGTAATCACCCGCGATCCACTCACGGCCGTCCAATTGAGTTTCAATAACATTCAGAAGGCGAGCCGCCTCGTTGACATAGCGTTCGCGTGGGCGCGGGTCCTCGATATCAGCGCCCGCAAACTTGAAAAAGAATCCAAGCTGTCCAAACATTGGGCCAACCCCACCCATTTGGAACATCAGCCACTTAATCGCTTCATATCTTCCTGCACCTTCTGGAAGAAGCATCCCTGATTTTTCGGCCAAATAAATCAATATTGCCCCGGACTCGAAAAGACCGATCGGTGCGCTTTCAGGCCCGTCGGGATCGATAATGGCTGGAATCTTGTTGTTTGGATTAAGCGACAAAAATGCGTCACTTTTCACGTCCGCGTCGGAAAGCGTCACCCGGTGCGCTTCGTAGTCGAGCCCCATCTCCTCAAGCGCGATGGAGATCTTCACGCCATTTGACGTTGGAAAACTGTAAAGTTGAATGACTTCCGGGCGTGTGGGCGCCCATCTTTGCGCGATCGGAAACTCGTTGATCCAGTTGGAATTCGTCATTTCTGTACCTTTTTTGCGTGTCTGCAGTTGGAGATAGTTTTCAACACAAGCCAACAAAACCCTTTGAATCGTGCGTTTTCGTGGTAACTGCTGTGCACGGAGTGCAGGGTCAACCTGCCAACGGGGACTGGGTAGAAAAGACAGTGGAGATAACATGCTCTCAGAATTCAAGGACTTCATAGCCAAGGGCAATGTCATGGACATGGCCGTTGGTATCATCATTGGCGCTGCTTTTACGGCTATCGTAACCGCACTTGTGGCCGATTTGATCAATCCGATTATCGGGTTGTTCATGGGTGGAGTTGATTTCAGCAACAACTATGCAGTGCTTTCCGGTGACGTAGCAGAGGGTGCGAGCCTTGAAGCAGCTCGCGAAACAGGTGCTTCTGTTTTTGCTTATGGCTCGTTCATCATGGCAATCATCAACTTCCTGATCATCGCCTTCGTTGTGTTCATGTTGGTTCGGTATGTGAACAAGGTGAAAGATGCTTCGACTCCTGAAGAGGAGCCTGCGCCAGAAGAGCCAGCAGGCCCTACGCAGGAAGAGCTTTTGGCTGAGATCCGCGACGTCCTAAAAGCGCGCGGCTAAACAATTCGCCATCCCTAAAGGGCCCGGTAAATTTCGGGCCCTTTGATCCCCAAAGTCAGCTACGATTTCAGCGCAAGTTGCGGTGAGATCACGTCCAGGCCTAGCGCTTTGCCGACCGCAAAATACGTCAGCTTGCCGGCGTGGACATTCAGTCCCTCCAACAGGTGTAGGTCGTCCGAACACGCTTCCCGCCACCCTTTGTCGGCCAAATTCAACAGATAAGGCATCGTCGCGTTTGTCAGAGCGATGGTTGAAGTGCGCGCCACCGCACCGGGCATATTGGCGACGCAATAGTGCATAATTCCATCGACTTCGTAGATTGGGTCTTCGTGTGTGGTTGCGCGCGACGTCTCGAAACACCCGCCTTGGTCGATCGCGACATCGACGATTGCTGCACCGGGCTTCATTTGGCTAAGGTCTGCACGGCTAACGAGTTTCGGAGCGGCAGCACCGGGGATTAATACTGCACCGATGACCAGATCGGCCTCATTCAAGAGCTCTGCAGTGGCTGCAGCGCTTGAGTATCGATTGCGGAAGTCGCGACCAAAAACGTCGTCCAGATACCGAAGCCGTGGCAGCGATTTGTCGAGGACAGTAACGTCAGCACCCATTCCGGCTGCGACACGGGCGGCGTGCGTTCCAACGACACCTCCGCCAATGACGACAACTTTGCCTGGGCCGACTCCGGGGACGCCTCCAAGCAGAACTCCGCGTCCGCCATTTGCTTTTTGAAGAGTCCAGGCTCCAACCTGTGGGGCTAAGCGACCCGCGACCTCTGACATAGGCGCCAGAAGTGGAAGACCTCCGTTGGCGTCTGTGACGGTTTCGTACGCAATGCATGTTGCGCCGCTTTCAATCAGGTCGTGTGTTTGTTCAGGATCGGGAGCTAGGTGCAAGTAAGTAAACAGCAGCTGGCCTTCGCGAAGCATCTTTCGCTCGGCGGGCTGGGGTTCCTTCACTTTTACGATCATGTCCGAGGTGGCAAAAATCTCTTCGGCGGTATCGACGATTTCGACGCCAACTGAGCGGTAATCGTCATCTGAAAAACCTGCACCGGCTCCGCCGTTGGTTTGGATCACCACCTGATGGCCGTGTCCGATGGCCTCTCCAGCTGTGGCGGGGGTCATGCCGACCCGAAATTCCTGAGGTTTGATTTCCTTTGGGCATCCGATCTTCATAGCGCGAACTCCTCTTCCTGAATGTATTCAGCAGGAAATCGAATGAAAAAACTCGCGAAAGGCTATGGATGGTTGCGCTAAAATTGGTAAGTTCTACGGAGATCAGTCGCAAACATGAAAGAATATTGCACAATGATTGCAATTGACGCCATAGATGCCCGAATATTGGGGGTACTGCAGAAGCGGGGGCGCATTTCCAACGCTGACCTGTCTGAAGCAGTAAACCTCTCTGCGTCAGCCTGTCATCGACGTGTTCAACGCCTAGAAGAGACAGGCGTCATTCGCGACTATGTCGCTTTGCTTGATCCTCAAAAACTGGACAGGCCGACGGTCGTTTTTGTTGAGATCACACTGTCAGGACAAACGGATGATGTCTTGGATGCATTCGAACGCGAAATAAAGCTTATTCCCGACGTGCTTGAATGCCACCTCATGGCCGGCACCGCGGATTACCTCATCAAGGTCGTCGCGAAAGACACCGAAGATTTCGCCCGCATCCATCGCCGATATCTATCGCGGCTACCGGGCGTTGCGCAGATGCATTCTTCTTTCTCATTGAAGACCGTCAGGCAGACGACCGCCCTACCGATTTAGTGTGAGGAAAGTTCGGCTCGGCGGTATCGATCACTTCGAAGTCGTGTGTGATTGACGCAGTTTTTTGAAGCATCTGAGTGGCTGAGCAGTATTTATCGACGCTGAGATCAATTGCGCGCGCGACACGATCTTCGCTCAGGTCGCGACCCTTCACTACAAAATGCATATGGATTCTTGTGAAAACTTTTGGGGGTTCTTCTGCGCGGTCTGCGTCCAGCTCGACAATCACGTCGTCCACATTCTGTCGGGCTTTTTCGAGAATGTTCACCACATCCCAAGCCGAGCAGCCGCCCGCGCCCATCAGCACCAGTTCCATCGCGCTGGGCCCGGGCTTGGGCGCAGATTCGGTGGCCGTACCCAACACGACACTGTACCCGTCTTCGGTTTGACCCCAGAACGCGCGGTCGCCTGTCCAACTTACTGTGGATTTCATTTGTGAACCTCTTGTCAGCGATGACTGGAATACCGAGCACGAGCAGGTTTGACCAGACACCTCCAGAAACAACAAACCCCCGGGCTTTGGCCGCGGGGGTCGTCGTTGATGTTGAACAAGACTGTTCAATCATCCAGTGCTGAAAAAGCTTAGAGAAGCCCTTCGCGCTGCGCCTTTTTACGGGCCAGCTTGCGGGCACGACGGATTGCTTCCGCCTTCTCGCGTGCGCGTTTCTCTGACGGCTTCTCGAAATGTTGCCGAAGCTTCATTTCGCGGAAGACGCCCTCACGCTGCAGTTTCTTTTTCAGGGCGCGAAGCGCCTGATCGACATTGTTGTCGCGAACACTAACCTGCATGTGGTTGTCACCACCTTTCTAAGATAGAGTTGCATAAAAGTTGCAGGAGCCGCGCGTATAACAAAGGCCATCCTGTTTGTCTACTCAGCGCGACGCACTAAAATCGGGACTGTAATGAGCAATAATCAGCACGAAAAGTTACTGGAAGCGATCCTTCAGCATGTGGTGTGCGACGGTTGGTCTGAAACCAGCGTTAAAGCCGCGGGCGCCGACCTGAACCTGAACGCTGAAGACGCAAAACTTTTGTGCCCAAGGGGCGCGATTGATCTTGCCCAGGCGTTTCATCGCGCTGGTGATGCCGCGATGGTTCAGGCAATGTCCGACGCTGATTTGTCTGGATTTCGCTATAGCGAAAAAGTTGCGCAAGCATTGAAGTTTCGAGTTGCTGCGATGTCCGAGCATCGAGAAGCTGTGCGACGCGCATCCAGTTTGTTCGCTCTACCTCAGAATACGGGCGAAGGCGCGAAACTGATTTGGGAAACGGCCGATCATGTTTGGAAGGCGCTAGGCGACACTTCTGAAGACGTGAACTGGTACACGAAACGCGCGACTCTTTCTGCGGTTTGGGCCGCCGTCGTCTTGTTCTGGTTGGGTGACGAGAGCGAAGGTTCAGAAGCCACAAGTGCGTTCATCGACCGACGAATAGAGGATGTCATGCGCATTGAGAAAGCCAAAGCAGCTTTTCGCGAAAACCCGTTGACGCGCCCGTTTGCATCATTCCAATCGTCGCTTCTCTCGGGCATTCGTGCCCCGACTGATAGCGAGGTTGATGATTTGCCGGGTCGATGGGCGCCCCCAAAATCCTGAAGATGTAAGGAAGCTGCCTGTGTCTTTGCCAAACATGATGCGTGCTGTCGAAATATCTGAATCCGGTGGCCCGGAGGTTCTCAAGCTTTGTGAGCGCCCGGTCCCAAAACCTGGGCCAGGCGAAGTGCTGCTGCGCGTGTCGCACGCCGGAGTGAATCGGCCAGACGCGCTGCAGCGCGCGGGCAATTACGCGCCACCGCCTGATGCGTCAGACCTTCCCGGTCTTGAAGCGGCTGGCCATATTGCGGCGATGGGTCCTGGCGTTCAGGATTGGAAAGAAGGTGATGCTGTCACGGCTTTGTTGCCGGGCGGGGGGTATGCTGAATACGTCGTGACCCCAGCAGATCATTGTTTGCCCGTCCCACAAAGTATGCCCTTGGCACATGCTGCCTGTCTTCCGGAAACTTTTTTCACAGTATGGTCCAATGTGTTCATGGCCTCAGGTTTGAAGGCAGGTCAGACGTTCTTGGTTCATGGCGGGACCAGCGGAATAGGAACGACAGCAATTCAACTGGCGCATCGATTTGGTGCGCGAGTGTTTGCGACCGCAGGTTCGCCAGAGAAAGTCGAGGTCTGTGAACGCCTTGGAGCGGAGCGTGGCATAAATTACCGCGAAGAAGATTTCGTGAGCATTCTAAAGGACGCGGGTCGGGCTGACGTGATCCTTGATATGGTGGGTGGGTCCTACATCCAAAGAAACATCAAAGCCTTGAAAACAGATGGCCGCCTGCAAATGATAGCATTTCTTGGCGGCCCAAAGGCCGAGATAAACTTCGCTGAAATCATGGTGCGCCGGTTGACCGTGAGTGGATCAACGCTGCGTCCGCAATCCGTGGCGGCCAAAGCCGAGATTGCCAGACAACTTGCCGAGCATGTCTGGCCGCTACTTGATGCTGGACGCGTTGCACCTGTGATGGATAGCAGTTTTAAGTTGGAAGAGGCCGCCGACGCCCATCGTGCGCTGGAAGCCGATCACATTGGAAAGATTGTTTTGAACGTTCGAGAGGATACGACATGACCCTTGTTCCCACATATGGAGTATTGCCGGCACTTGGCTATGGAACGTTCAAGCGGTTGGGTGACGAATGCTACGGCTGTGTAACGCACGCGCTGGAAACCGGGTATCGGCACATTGATACAGCGGTGTTCTACAACAACGAAATTGAGGTCGGGAAAGCCATTCGCGAGAGCGGGGTTGCGCGAGATGATGTGTTTCTGACGACGAAGGTCTGGTTCGATTGTCTTGGCGCGGGTCAGGTCCGGGCCTCGGCCGAAGGCTCACTGGAACGCTTGGGTCTCGATCAAGTCGATCTTCTTCTCATCCATTGGCCATCACCGAAAGACGAGGTGCCGCTTGCCCAATACATGGAAGAAATCGCATCGCTTAAAGCGGCTGGCCTGACAAAACACATTGGCGTTTCAAACTTCACTAAGCGCCACATCGATGAAGCCATTGAAGTTGTTGGCGTTGGCGAGATCGCCACGAACCAGTGCGAACTGAACGTCACGTTTCATAACACGCCTATCGTTGAGCATTGCAATAGCCTCGGTATTCCCATGACGGCCTATCTGCCGCTAGCCCGGGGAAGTGTAGCTGCCAACGGCGAACTTGAGCGATTGGCACAGAAACATGACGCGACAGCATCGCAAATTGCTTTGGCGTGGCTTCTCGCGAAGGGACACATCGCCATCCCGACGTCATCCAAGAAAGAACGGATCGAAGAGAATTTCGGAGCGTTGAACATCTCGCTCAGTGCGGGAGATCTTATGGCTCTTGATGGTCTCGGCACAGACAACCGCTTGGTCGATGTCGAATGGTCGCCAAACTGGGATCGCTAGCGGATCGGATCCAACAAAGCATCTTGCATGGTGCAGTCTCTTGCCACGTCGGGCGCGCAGTCGCGCGGCTCGAGTGATTTGCTGAGACATATCCTGACCTCCTGAATGCGCCCGGACTTGCAGGTAACCGTCATCATGTCGTCAGACAGGGTTTCGTTCTCTTCCAGGAACGCTTCTTCGATGACTTCAGCGGGAACTCTTACGGGAGTTTTCAATTTGCGCAGTAGTTCAGGGCGAACAATTCTTTCGTAGGCCTCACGCGACACTTCGTAGTAGTCGTCGGCGCTTAGGCCGGAGCACCGACCGTGTTTATTCCATTGGTGCCAAGCGCTTCCGGAACTTCCGTATAAATCGGCCAGCGCGCGAGTGTCAGCCCGACTCGGATTGCGAGCGGATGTTGGGCAATAGCTTGGCCATCCTTGTTCGTATTGCGGCCAAAGGCCGTGAAGAACCCAGCCAAAGTCTGCGTCTTCATCACATTGAGGTGAATTTCTGCGATCCCCTTCAAGTGCGCACCAAGTCGGAGACCAAGACAGAGACAGCACGTAATAGTCAAAATCACCGGCTTTTTCCCCTTCGGCGGCAACTCCTGCAGCCATCAACACCCAACACAAAAACGCGCGCATTGCCTCTTCCTTATTTTGGTTCTTGGGATTATATACCCTCCAACTTCCCCGAAAACGAGGATGTGATCCCCAAAAAGGATCGGCCGTTTTCCCGGCGCAAGATCGTATTGTCAGGAGCGTGACGAGATGAACAAACCGATTATGGCAAAAGCCACTGCCGTTTGGCTGGTTGATAACACGACCATCAGCTTCAAACAGATTGCTGATTTTTGTGGGCTGCACGAACTTGAGGTGCAGGGGATCGCCGATGGCGATGTTGCGACCGGCGTCAAAGGGTTTGATCCTGTTTCGAATAATCAGCTGACTCAGGAAGAAATTGACGCGGCCGAAAAAGACCCACTTCACAAGTTGAAGCTGAAGTTCAACCCTGCTGCAGTTGGCGAAGAAAAGCGCCGCGGCCCGCGTTATACACCGCTGTCTAAGCGTCAGGATCGCCCCGCGGCCATCCTTTGGCTGGTAAAATTCCATCCGGAATTGACGGACGGCCAAATTTCGAAGCTGGTTGGCACAACAAAGCCAACTATCCAGTCGATTCGCGAGCGCACCCACTGGAACATCTCGAACATTCAGCCTGTTGACCCTGTCGCTCTTGGTTTGACCAAGCAAAGTGAGCTGGACGCAGCGGTTCAGAAGGCGAACGAAAAGAAGGCCAAGGAAGGCTCTGTCATGTCGGACGACGAGCGCCGCAAGCTTGTGTCGACTGAACAGTCTCTTGGCATGGAAACTGAGCCTAAGATTCCGACAGCCATTTCGGGTTTGGAAACGTTCACGCTGAATGAAGACGCTGAAGGCGAAAGCTCTGAGACCGAGATCGGTGCTGACGACGAAATCGACGCTGATAGCTTCTTCAATCTGCCCGGTGACAGCGACGAAGAAAAAAGCGAAGACTGAACTTGGCCCTAATCCAGTTCGAGATGTTCGGCTATTCGGTCGCGCATTTTTTTCGCCTCATCTAAAGTCAACACTGGCATGCAGCGCTGGCTCGTACCGTCCGCGGATGAGTCATCGAGAATCTCGACGGCCTCGAAATCTAAACCATAAGGTTTTGAAAACAGATCAATTGGGCGCATGTCGCCGGTTGGAATGTCTCTATTTTCTAACCGCGGTCCAGTTGGCATTCCGTTGGAGGTGACAAGGGTACGTGGTATTTTTGCGGAGATGATATTTTCCAGAGCCAACAAGATGTCCCGTTCACTCAAGTGAATCCAACAGTCGCGGCAGATGAGCAAATCACATTCTGGAAGCACATCAGCCGTCAAATCAATCTTCTGAAAGGATACGTGCTCGTCGGCGAATGCCTGAGTATTGGAATCGATCAACGGTTGAACTATGTCGCCCCCGATATAGACGATGTCCGTATCTTGGATGACGAGCTTCATCCAATTAAAGTCTCCGCAAGGTACATCCAGAACAGTTTTTATGTCGTGACGTTCGAAAAATTCTGGAAGTTCAGAACGCAAGTGCTGGGTGAATTCTATCGTTGATCCCGAACCGCTCTTCGATTCTAAGTCATTCCAATGATTGGAGTTGTAGATTTCTGTGAAGCGATCTTCTGCGTGGCGTAGCTTTAGGATCCTGTTTCTTCGGCTTCCTGTTGTTGCCTTGGAGATTGTTTTGTGGATAGCACCGGCCAATCCGTATTCCCTGACGCGGGCCTGGAACTTCCGTATTGCTTTCATTTTGTCGGGCCTTTTACTTTCCAGGAGATTTTCGATCTATCTCAAATTCAGATAGGATACTAACGCCACTTACTCAGACGGGATACTACAGTGATTTGCGCGCGTTGAGCGCGGCAGTGATCGTACCGTCATCAAGGTAGTCAAGCTCGCCACCAATCGGAACGCCCTTTGCAAGCGAGGTGACCGTGACCCGGTCCCCCAATTGGTCGGCGATATAATGTGCCGTGGTTTGGCCATCTATGGTTGCGTTTAGTGCAAGGATAACTTCCGAAACTTTTTCGGTGACGACGCGATCGACCAATTTCGGAATGCGTAGCTCATCTGGTCCCACGGCGTCCAACGCGCTCAAAGTGCCGCCTAACACATGATATCGGCCTTTGAAGACCGAAGCTCGTTCCATGGCCCATAGATCTGCGACGTCCTCGACAACACAAAGTTCTCCGTTGGCCCGCTTTTCGCTTTGACAGATATCGCACACATCGGTGGTGCCGATGTTCCCGCAGTTCAGGCATTCTTTGGCGGTTTCTGCAACTTGGCGCATAGCGTCGGCAAGCGGCAAGAGGATGTGACCGCGTTTCTTGATCATGTGTAGGACGGCGCGGCGCGCAGACCTGGGGCCAAGCCCAGGAAGCTTGGCCATCATTTCAATCAGGTTCTCCAGCTCGGAGGCGGGTTTCATGGACTGCTCTTTGCCTCTGCCGATGTTTGCTTGATGCTACCTTAGAACGGCAGCTTCATGTTGGCCGGAAGACCCAGGCTTTCCGTCAACGACTGCATTTCTTCGGCATGTTTTTGTGTCGCTTTGGTCTGAGCTTCCTTGATCGCGGCAAGGATTAAATCCTCGACGACTTCCTTTTCGTTCGGGTCGAAGATTGTCGGATCGATGTCTAATCCTGTTAGCTCACCTTTTGCAGTAGCAGTTGCTTTAACGAGCCCGGCTCCGCTTTCGCCGACAACATAGGTAGTATTCAGGCGTTCCTGAAGCTCACCCATCTTCGCTTCCATCTCTTGTGCGGCTTTCATCATCTTGCCCATGTCGGCAAGGCCGCCGAGGTTCTTCAACATGATCGTCTCCTCTGAACGATGTTCTTGTCTAAATACGGTCGCGGCTGGGATGCGACAAGGGGATCACTCTTCTTCGAATGGGTCCCATTCGTCTTCCACTTCAGCCAAAGCCTCGGTCGCGGTTTCTGATGCGATTTCTTCGGCAGTCTTCAAATCGGCAATGCGACTCCCCGGGAATGCCGATAGAATTGCTGCGACGGTGGGATCTTCGCGTGCCTGTTCTTCCAAAGCGTTGCGTTTCTGGTCCCGGGCCTCGGCGATCGTAGGTTCGCCACCGTCGGCAGCTACGGATACGGCCCAGCGCACACCGGTCCAGCTTTGCAGTCGAGAGCCCAGCCTTTGCGCCAGATCGGCTGCAGCGTTTGGGGCAGGAGAAAACTCAATTCGACCCGGCTGGTATGAAATCAGGCGAACACCGCCTTCAACTTCGACCAATAGTTTCACGTCACGGTTTGCGCGAATGACATCTACTACATTCTGAAATGTCGGAAACCGGGCCAGAGCAGAGCTCGGGTCTTGTGCCAATGCAGTCTGGGCACCCGAAGCGGTGACATTTCCGCCGCTTGTCATCGATGCCTGTCGGTCAGCAACTGCTTTTGCACCGCTCGAAGTCGTCGATGTTGATCCACCATTGCCGCCTCCGGGCCCTGCGGGAGGAGGTGTTGCATCTTTAAGTTTGGCCACCAACTCGCCTGGTGTCGGCATCTCTGCGACGTGCGTCATGCGAATGATCGCCATTTCAGCAGCCATCATCGCATTCGGAGCTTTTCCAACTTCGTCCAAGGCCTTCAGGCACATCTGCCACATGCGTGCCAGTACCGGCATTGCCAACTTGTCGGCCATCGCGGAACCCCGTGCACGCTCGTCAGGGCTTACAGTTGGGTCGTCGGACGCTTCGGGTGTAATGCGGATGACGCTGATCCAGTGTGTGATCTCTGCTAGGTCACGCAGCACTGCCAACGGATCCGCGCCATCAGCGTACTGTGACGAAAGCTCCGTCAATGCACCGGCTGCATCACCTGACATGATGAGATCGAACAGGTCCATTACGCGACCACGGTCGGCCAATCCAAGCATGGCCCTGACCTGATCCACAGTCGTTTCTCCTGCGCCGTGGCTGATCGCCTGGTCAAGGAGAGATTGAGCGTCCCGTGCTGAACCTTCGGCCGCGCGCGTGATCAATGCCAGTGCGTCGTCAGAAATCTCAGCGCCTTCTGCTGTCGCAATGCGTCGCAGCATTGCGATCATAACTTCCGGCTCAATACGGCGAAGATCGAACCGTTGGCACCTGGACAGGACCGTCACGGGGACTTTCCGGATCTCAGTCGTCGCAAATATGAATTTTACATGCGCCGGTGGCTCTTCCAGAGTTTTCAGCAGCGCATTAAAAGCGCTGGTCGAAAGCATGTGGACTTCATCGATGATGTAGATTTTGAAACGTGCACTGGCTGCGCGATATGCAACGCTGTCGATAATTTCCCGAATATCGTTGACGCCCGTGCGGCTTGCCGCATCCATTTCAAGCACATCGACATGGCGCCCTTCGGTGATGGCAACGCAGTGCTCACATTCGCCGCACGGGTCAGTGGTTGGGCCGCCATTCCCATCAGGTCCGATGCAATTCATGCCCTTCGCAATGATGCGGGCAGTCGTGGTTTTCCCGGTTCCGCGGATCCCGGTCATAATGAACGCCTGCGCTATGCGATCGGCTTCGAACGCATTGCGCAAAGTCCGCACCATTGCGTCCTGCCCGACGAGGTCGGCAAACGTTTCTGGCCGGTATTTGCGCGCCAGCACCTGATAGCCTGTGTCCGCAGTCTCGCTCATATTCCCCACGCGGATTCGTGACCAGTTGACCCTAAACCGGAGCGCCGGAAGCGTCCACCGCTCGTACTTGTTGATGCACCTAAAATCGCGTAGTTTCTTGACGTCGCAAGGGGCGACATCCTGATCCGCGGAAAGCTGTCTACGGCACCCCTGATTTGATTTGATCGACATTTGTCGGCGTTTCTCTGGCCCGAATAGCGGATCGGCGGGCAATTCAATGAGGAGCCCCGATTATGAAATCCCTTGACCAATTGCGTCGCGATGCAAAAGCACTTCGCAAAGACTTTGAAGCTGGCGAAGCACGCGCATCAGCACGGATCAAAAACTACCCTCCACGACCGGCAGGCGAGACACTCAAGCATGCGGACTACCTGCATGTGATTGCGCTTGAGAACAGTTTTCCGTCCTGGCCGAAACTTGTTTGGGCAGTGGAAAACCTGGGCCTTGATCGCGCGGCCAAACAGCAACGACTAAAGATCGCTGTCTACCACGGCCAAAATTGGGTGATCGATCGACTGTTGAATGACACGCCCGACCTTGCAGATGGCGCATTTGAGCTTGAGGTAGCCCTTTTACGAGAAGACGCTGTCGCAAAGGCATTAAAGTCTGATCCTAGTCTTGCAACGCAAGATTTTGGCAACCGCCGACCGATAGTTCATCTTGCATTTTCGAAGCACATTCAGGCCCATCCAGAGTTCGCAAGTGATATGTTGGCCATTGCGGAATTATTGGTCGCCAATGGAGCGGATGTGAATGATGGTTTTGCTCATATGGTGGGCGAAGACTACAAATTGCCGGTTCTCTACGGCGCCATAGGTCACGCCAACAATATGGTGCTGGGCCGGTGGTTTTTGGAGCACGGGGCAAATCCAAACGACGGCGAATCTCTCTATCACGCAACCGAGCTTGGGCATCATGACGGGCTTAAGATGTTGCTCGAGTTTGGTGCTGATCCACGAGGAACCAATGCCTTGCTGCGCGCAATGGACTTCGACGATGTTGATGCCGTTCGTTTGCTGATGAATGCAGGCGCCTTGGCTGACGAATTCAATGGCGCGCATGTTGGTGGTGAAGCACCTTGGGTTGTTCCCGCTTTGCACCAAGCAGCGAGACGCATGAGTTCCCACGAGATGGTGATGACACTGCTTGACGGCGGCGCTGATCCTCGTCGCGAATTTGAAGGCATGACGCCTTACGCCTATGCGCGTGTCTTCGGGAACCAGATCTTGGCAGATGAATTGGAAAAGCGTGGGCATCAAACCCCGCTGTCACCTATTGAACAACGGCTCAGCGAGATTGCTGACGGAACGGTTATTTCCATCGGGGAAATGTCCTCAGAAGATCTTCCAGAGGCATGTCGGAACATCATCCGCATGATCCTTCATCTTCCGGGAAAACTTGGGCATGTTCAAAGGCTGGTCGATTCCGGTGTTCCACATGATGTTCCGGACAACGAAGGCCTAACTCCTGTTCAGGTCGCCGGTTGGGAAGGATTGCCCGATGTGATGGGGTACCTGTTGTCTCTTGGTCCTGATCTGGAGCACATCAACGGCTACGGCGGTACACTTCTTTCCACAATTATTCATGGGTCTGAGAACAATCCAAACAATGAAAACCGAGATTATTCCGCCTGCCTTGAACTGGCACTTGAGGCCGGCGTTCCGCTGCCAAAGCGGGCAATCGAATTGGCTGGCGACCCAAGCATCGCGGCATTTCTGGCCGATTGGGCTGAGGCCCATCCGGGTCAAGTAGTGGAGGGCGGAGTTGGCTGACTGGTCAATCTCAGAGTTGGTTTGCGGAAATGGATGGCTGGGTATTTCACCAATTCCCGGCCGCCATGGCCGTTATGAAGAGAATTTGAGCCAGATCTTGTTGTGGAAACCCTCTTTGGTTTTGACGATGACGACATCCAGTGAGCTGGAGCGTGTTGGAGCAAGTTCGCTCGGGTCGGATCTGACTCATGTCGGGGTCGAATGGCGCCATTTGCCGATAATTGACTTCGGTGCGCCGGCCTCCGACATCGCTGAGCGATGGAGCGAAACTTCAAATCGTGCGCATGAAATGCTTGCCAACGGTGGGAAAGTTCTGGCTCATTGCTTTGGCGGGTGCGGGCGATCTGGAATGGCGGTGATGCGATTGATGGTCGAAGCCGGTGAAAATGCTGACCCAGCGATTGAACGCTTACGCGATGTACGCCCTTGTGCTGTTGAAACTGAAGAATAACGTGCATGGGCGGCGGCTCCAATGTTCGAGCGAATGAAAAG